>NZ_SOFU01000018.1:0-86507 GCF_004402245.1 Cryobacterium sp. TMT2-18-2 | reverse complement strand
ACGGCGGCTGCACCATCCCCGGCTGCACCATCCCGGCGGCGTGGTGCGAAGTACACCACGTGATTCCCTGGCACCGCGGCGGAAAAACCACGATCGACAACGGGGTCCTCCTCTGCTGGTACCACCACCACACTATTGATACTTCCGGCTGGCAAATCCGCATGGTGCGCGGCAAACCTGAAGTCAGGGCACCGTACTGCTACGACCCCACCCGCACCTGGCGGCCAGGGGGAGGGAACCGGGTGAGGGCTCGACAAGCTCAACCAACGTCGGCGTGAGTTTTCGGGATCGGGTCACCAAATGGCTCAGACGCGGACGTGGGTTTGAGCCTCTGGAATCACGTCACCGATGCGTTCCGGGACAGAAAAACCCCCGCACCCCGTGAGAAAAACCGGGATGCGGGGGAACGAGAAGCGCGGAGACGGTGGGATTTGAACCCACGGTACCCCGTGAAGGGTACTCCACCTTAGCAGGGTGGTGCACTAAGCCGTACTATGCGACGTCTCCTTGATGCCTGCAATGCAAACACACGTCAATGATCATAACCGTACAGACGGCATCCGCACGAACCGAGCATGCACGAACCGAGAGCTGCGGGCGCCGCCCGGAGGCTACTGGTCCTCGAGCGACCGGCCTGCAGAGCAGGTGACGTCTCCGGCGGTCTGGCCCTGGACTGAATCGGAAAGCACTGCGGCCGGGGGCGTCGCGGCCGGATCCGGGACCGGTGCGGCCGGATCGGTCGTGTCATTGGGATCCGGGATCGCAGCCGGGTCCTCCGCAGCCGGGTCTCCGGCCAGTTGGAGCGATTCGTCATCTTCGACGGCGGTGAACAGGTCGTCGAAGTCCGGCTGGATCGGTTCCACGCCGCCGTCAACATTGCCGGTCGGGGCCTGCACGAAGACCACCTTGCTGAGGTCGATGTCCTTCAGGGCCACGGCAATCGACGCCAGGGTGGCGACGTCGTTGAGACTCGTGGACAGGTTCATGTTGGCCGTCACGGCCTTGGCCAGCGAGTACACCTTGACGGGGTCGGAGAGTGTGGACGCACTCTTCACGGTTCGCACGAGGGAGGACAGGAACACCTGCTGGTTGCTGATCCGCGTCAGGTCGCTACCGTCGCCGACGCCGTGGCGGGTGCGCAGGAACTGCAGGGCTTCCAGACCCTCGAGCGTGTGCATTCCGGCCGGAAGGAAGGTGTTCGTGTACTCGTCTTCGATGTCTTCGGCGACACAGACCGGCACGCCACCGACGGCCGTCGACATGGCCATGACGCCGTCGAACTGTACCTCTGCCGCATAGGGGATGCTCAGGCCGGTGAGCTTCTCGACCGTGAGCACGGTGCACGCCAGACCACCGTAGGTGAGGGTGGTGTTGATCTTCTGGCGGCTCATTGCGTCAAAGGTGCCGCCGGCAGGGTCCGGGCACTCGGGGATGGGAACATACATGTCCCGGGGGAAGCTGATCACGGAGGCGTTGGTGTGGTCTTCGGAGATGTGCAGCAGCATGGTTACATCATTGAGGTCGCCGGTGGAATCCTCCGGCCCGAACGAGGCATCCTGACCCTTTCGGCTATCACTGCCGACCACCAGCAGGTTCACGCCGCCCGGGATCGCATCGATCTTGGGGGCAGGACCCTCGGTCTCGTTGGCCAGAGGCACGCTCTCCTGCACGCTCGACGCAACATCGTAGGTCGCGATCGCGGCGACGGATGCGCCACTCACGAGCAGCACGGCCAGTGACGCGGCGAGCACCTTGGCCACGGTCACGAACGGGTTGGAGCGGCGCAACCGGCCATGGCGGGCGATGGTACTGAGCCTCTTCGATCGTGTCGAGCGGGGGCGTAATTCGTCGCTCACTCCGGTCCCTTCGTTAGTGCAGGCCGTGCAGAATCGAGGTGCGGAGGGCGTGGGATTCGAACCCACGAGACATCTCTGCCCACCAGTTTTCAAGACTGGCTCCATCGGCCGCTCGGACAGCCCTCCCGGTTCGCTGCCCGCGGCGCTGGTGGAACACGCGGTCGCGGACTAGCGAATACCGACCGATTCTAGCCGCTTGCAGACTCACCACAGTGCCAGAGGATGCTGGCAGCGGGCTGGGCGCCGCCTAGAGGCTGCTCAGAACGAGCGCGAGCCCATCTTCGTGAACGGCGCCGGTGATCTCGCCGGCCGCCGCGAGCACCTCGTGCGGAGCCTGCCCCATGGCCACTCCCCGACCCTGGACCGACGCCCACTGCAGCATCTCGATGTCGTTGCGCCCGTCGCCGACGGCCATCACACGGCTCCGCGGAATCCCGAACTCGGCGCGCACCCGCTCCATGGCGGTGGCCTTGTTCACGCCGTCGGGAGCGATATCGAGCCAGGCAGTCCAGCCGATCGCGTAGCTCACCCGGTTCAGCCCCATCCGGTCGACGATCTGAAGAAAATCCTCCATGTCGTGGTCAGGCGAGATGACGACCACCCGGGTGGCGTCCTGGCGCAGCAGATCGTCGAACTCGACGTGCTCGCTGTCCAGCCCGATCGTGGCATCCGGGAACGGCTCCGTGTAGCGGTAGAAGCCGCGCTCGTCTTCGACGGCGTACCTGGCACCGACCAGGTGCGAGCGGATCTGCAGCAACACATCGGTCGGATCGAAGGTCTCGACCCATTCGCGCCGGTAGCCGGTGGGGGAAGCCGGGTCGCGGTGCAGGGTGATCGCACCGTTCGAGCAGACCACGAAGCGCGGGGTGATGTCCAGGCGCTCGAGCACGGGGAGCGTGGTGGCGGACGAACGCCCGGTGGCGAGCATGACCTCATGACCGGCCGCGGCGAGCCGTCGCACCTGGTCGAGGACGCCGCCGCTGATCGTGCCGTCCTCGTGCATGGTGGTGCCGTCGATGTCGAGGGCCACCAGCCAGGGGGCATCCGTCCGCGTCGTCATGCGCCCACCGGCCGAATGACGTCGAGGCCGCCCAGCCAGGGGCGCAGCGCCTCGGGGATGAGTACCGAGCCATCCGCCTGTTGGTGCGTTTCGAGCAGGGCCACAATCCAGCGGGTCGTCGCCAGGGTGCCGTTGAGGGTTGCGACCGGCGCGGTCTTGCCCGACTCGGTGCGGTAACGGATATCGAGCCGGCGCGCCTGGTAGGTCGTGCAGTTGCTCGTGCTGGTCAGTTCGCGGTAGGCGTTCTGGGTGGGGACCCAGGCCTCGATGTCGAACTTGCGGGCGGCGCTGGAGCCGAGGTCGCCGGCGGCCACGTCGATGACGCGGTAGCTGAGGCCGAGCGCCTGGAGCATGTCCTCCTGCAGGGCGACGAGGCGGTCGTGCTCGGCCTCGGCATTCTCCGGCAGCACGTAGGTGAACATCTCCAGCTTGTTGAACTGGTGCACCCGGATGATGCCGCGGGTGTCCTTGCCGCCCGAACCGGCCTCGCGCCGGTAGCAGGTGGACCAGCCGGCGTAGCGGAGCGGTCCGCCGGACAGGTCCAGGATCTCGTCCGAGTGGTAGCCGGCGAGCGCGACCTCGCTGGTGCCGGTGAGGTAGAGGTCGTCGGCGGGGAGGAAGTAGACCTCCTCGGCGTGCTCGCCGAGGAACCCGGTGCCGTCCATGATCTCGGGCCGCACCAGGGTGGGCGTGATCAGGGGGATGAAGCCGGCCGCCAGCGCCCGGTCGAGCGCCATGTTCATCAGCGCGATCTCGAGGCGGGCACCGATGCCGCGCAGGAAGTAGAACCGGGCGCCGGACACCTTTGCCCCTCGGGCCATGTCGATGGCGCCGAGCAGTTCGCCCAGCTCGAGGTGGTCGCGCGGCTCGAAGTCGAAGGCGGGCACGGCGCCGTGGGTGCGGAGGGTGACGAAGTTCTCTTCACCGCCGGCCGGTACGCCGTCGATCACGGGGTTCGCGAGGGTGCGCACGACCGCGGTGAACAGCGCCTCGGCCTCGCCCGAGGCGGCCGCGGCGGACTTGACGTCGGCAGCGAGGCTCTGCGCCTGGGCGACGAGGGCCTTCTTCTCCGCGGGAGGCGCGGAGGCCACCTGCTTGCCGAACTGGTTCTGGGCGGCACGCAGCGCCTCGAATGCCCGGATAGTGGCGCGACGCTCCGCGTCGGCGGCGAGCGCATCGTCGACCGCCTCGACCGACGCACCGCGCGCTTTCTGCGAACGCTTGATGAGGTCAGGATTCTCTCGCAGCAGCACAGGATCAATCACCGACTCAGTCTACAAGCGCATGGTCCAGCACCTTGCTAGCCTTACCGCGTGGATACTCCCGATCAACCGAGCGTTGTTCGGCGGGCAGCAATCGTCTACAACCCCACCAAAGTCGACCTGGACCGCCTGCGGGCGAGCGTGGCCCGCGCGGAGACCGCGTCGGGCTGGGCCGGCTCGCTCTGGCTCCCGACCGCCGCGGACGACGCCGGCAGGCAGTCCGCCCGGCTCGCCCTGGCGCAGAGTGCGTCCCTGGTGCTCGTGGCGGGCGGCGACGGCACGATTCGCGCGATCGCCGACGTGCTCCGTGGCTCCGGTGTGCCCCTGGCCATCGTGCCCGTCGGCACCGGCAATCTGCTCGCCCGCAACCTGGGCCTGCCACTGTCGAACCTTGACGAGGCCACCATGGTTGCCTTCACGGGCGGAAACAGGCCGATCGACGTGGGTGTGGCATCCGTGCGCGCCGACGACGGCGCCCTGGCCGACCACGTCTTCCTCGTGATGGCGGGCATCGGCATCGACGCCCAGATGGTCGTAAGCACGCGGCCCGAACTGAAGCGGGCGGTGGGCTGGCTGGCCTACGTCGACGCCGTGGCGCGCGTGCTCCCCCGGGTCAAGCCGTTCCAGATCCGGTACAGCCTGAACGGGCGCCCGCACCGGCCGGCGCACGTGAGCACCATCCTGATCGGCAATTGCGGCCTGCTCCCGGGAAATATCCAGATTCTGCCGGATGCCCGCCTCGACGACGGCATCCTCGACATCGCCATGCTGCAGCCCAAGGGTGTGCTCGGCTGGCTCACAATCTGGCGCCGGGTGACGTGGGAGAACGGCGTTCTGCGCCGCTCGGCGGCCGGGCGTCGCATCATCGAGCGAACCGAATCGACTACTGCACGGGTGATGACGACGCTGCACGCCGCCGATATCCGGATCGTGTTGGTCGAGGCGCAGGAGTTCGAGGTGGACGGCGACGCGCTCGGCCCGGTGCGCTCGGTATCCCTGCGCACCGACCCTGCCGCCCTCGTCCTGCGGGTTCCCGTCGCGCCCTGAGGGCCGGGCCGGGCTGGGCTGGTGGGACCGTCAGGCCGCGGGCTCGCCGAGCAGGCCGCGCAACCAGGCGCGCGCACCGATGAAGATGTTGTCGTTGTAGCGCGAGGTGAACTCGATCGGCTGCTTGTCGGCCCGCGGGTACGAGCCGAGGAAGATCACCTGGGGGCTGAACCGGCGAAGGCCGAGCAGCGCGTCGGCCACGCGTTCGTCGTGGATGTGACCGTCGGCGTCGATCACGAACCGGTAGCGCCCCAGGGCGTCGCCGATGGGGCGCGACTGGATCAGGCTGAGGTTGACGCCCCGGGTGGCGAACTGCTCGAGCATCTCGAGCAGGGCGCCTGAGCGGTCTTCGGGCAGCTCCACGATCAGGCTGGTCTTGTCGGCGCCAGTGCGGGGCGGCACGGTGGTGTTTCGGCTGACGAGCACGAAGCGGGTGACCGCGTTGGCGTTGTCGCCGATACTACGGGCGAGCACGACCACATCGTGGTGCTTCTCGATGCCGGGCGGGGCGATGGCGGCATCCGCCTGCCCTGATTCGACCAGCGACGCGGCGGCGGCCACGTTGCTCGACGCCGGAAGGTGGCCGTGGTGCGGCAGATTGGATTCCAGCCAGCGACGGCACTGCGCATAGGCGACCGGATGCGCGTTGATGGTGTTCACATCGGCCAGCGCGGTGCCCGGGCGAGCCACCAGGACGAAGTTCACCGGAACCAGGTACTCGCCGATGATGCGCAGGTCGGGCACGCTCGCGAGGGCATCCTGCGTGGCGGACACGCCGCCGTCGACGGAGTTCTCGATCGCGATCATTGCGGCCACACTGCGGCCGGACACGACGTCGTCGAACGCCTCGCCGACGTTGTTCACGGCCCGCCACGGCTTGCCCTGGGCTTCGACGACCTGGGTGAGGGCTGCCTCGGTGAAGGTGCCCGTCGGCCCGAGGAAGCTGTAGCTGACATTGCGCGACTCGGACATGCAGATCAGCCTAGTTGCAGTGCAAGACTGGACACCATGAACGAACGCGCGGGCACAGCGGCCCTGGAATCTGACCTTGTCGATGTCGAAGCGCTGGTGAAGGCGTACTACGACCTGAAACCGGATGTCACGGTGCCGGGCCAGCGAGTGGCCTTCGGCACCTCCGGTCACCGAGGGAGCTCCCTCAACACGGCCTTCAATGAAGACCACATCATCGCGACCACTCAGGCGATCGTTGAATTCCGCGCCATGCAGGGCATCACCGGGCCGCTGTTCATCGGCACCGACCCACACGCCCTGAGCGCGCCAGCCTATACGACCGCCCTCGAAGTGCTCGTCGCGAACGGCGTGCGCGTGCTGGTCGACGAGTTCGACGACTATGTGCCCACCCCTGCCCTCTCGCACGCGATCCTGGCCTACAACCGGGCCGGGAACAGCGACGAGGCGGATGGGATCGTGGTCACCCCGAGCCACAACCCGCCCTCCGACGGCGGCTTCAAATACAACCCGCCGCACGGCGGACCGGCCGACAGCGACGCCACCTCGTGGATCGCCACCCGGGCCAACGAACTCATCGCCGCCGGGCTCAATGATGTCAAAATGAGCGAGCCCAGCGCGGTCGAGACCTACGACTTCCGCGGTGGGTACGTGAACGACCTTGAGAACATCATCGACATGGCCGCCATCAAGGCCAGCGGTATTCGTATCGGAGCCGACCCGCTCGGCGGCGCGAGCGTGGGCTACTGGGGTGCGATTCGCGACCGCTACGAGCTCAACCTGACCGTGATCAACCCCCACGTCGACCCCACCTGGCGCTTCATGACCCTGGACTGGGACGGTAAGATCCGGATGGATCCGTCGAGCCCGTCCGTGATGGCATCCGTCGCCGCCCACAAGGACGAATTCGACATCGTCACCGGCAACGACGCCGACGCCGACCGGCACGGCATCGTCACCCCCGACGGCGGGCTGATGAACCCGAACCACTTTCTGGCCGTGGCCATCGACTACCTGTACAGCCACCGCGAAGGCTGGCGGGCGGATGCCGCGATCGGCAAAACGCTCGTCTCCTCCACCATGATCGACCGCGTCGCGGGTTTCCTCGGCCGCGACCTCTGGGAGGTGCCGGTCGGTTTCAAGTGGTTCGTTCCGGGCCTGATCGACGGTTCGGTTGCTTTCGGCGGCGAGGAGAGCGCCGGCGCCAGCTTCGTGCGCTTCGACGGAACCGTCTGGACCACCGATAAGGACGGCATCCTGTTGGCCCTGCTCGCCTCGGAGATTCTCGCCGTGACCGGCAAGACGCCCAGCCAGCGCTACGCCGAGCTGGCCAAGCACTTCGGCGACCCGGCCTACGCCCGGGTGGACGCGGCCGCGACGCCCGCCCAGAAGGCGCAGCTGTCCAAGCTCGACGGAGCCGCCATCACGGCCACCGAACTCGCCGGCGAAAAGATCATCGCCAAGATGAGTCACGCTCCCGGCAACGGTGCGGCAATCGGCGGCGTCAAGGTCGTCACCGAGAACGCCTGGTTCGCGGCCCGGCCGAGTGGCACCGAGGACGTTTACAAGATCTACGCCGAGTCCTTCACGGGCCCGGAACACCTGAAGCAGGTGCAGATCGAGGCCAAGGCCATCGTCGACGGCGCCATCGCCTGACGCGTCTGCCCTGGACGGGCTCGCCCACCGCGGCGGTCGAGCCCGTCGGGACCGGAGACCAGCAGTAGGGAGTGCTTCGATACCTAGGGAATGCTCCAGTAGTACGCCGTGGCGCCCGGGTGCTTCTCGGTGATCGCGTAATCGACCGACCGGAAGTCGGTGTCGTCGGTGTGGCCGGCATAGTAGATCTGGATGTCGTCGCCCGACCCCTCGATCCGGGTGACGACCCCGGTGTGGTCGCGGTCCCCGGAGTTGTCCCAGTCGAACTGGGCGACGTCGCCGAGCTTGACCTGATCGCGCTGGTCATCCGTCAGGGCGGTGGCGCGGCCGGACTGCGCGACGTAGTCCCGGAACGCGGTTGAGCTGATCCACGGTGACGAGGTGTCGAAGTCGGAGCCGGTTCCCTCTGCGTACCACTGGTCGTCCATGGTCCAGCCCCGCTCGATCAGGGATTGGCTGGTGAAATTGACGCAGTCGTTGTCGGTGATGACGCCGTAATCATCCGTGTTGTAGTCGGTCCAGTGGGCGAGCGTGTAGCTGACCTGCGCCTGAACCTGGGCGTCGATGGGGACCGGCGCTGCGGCCTCCGCGGGGGCGGCCCGGTCTGCGGCCGTCGCGTCAGACTCGGCCGCATCGGCCTTCGGCGCCGTTTGCGTGGAGTCAGCAGCCGGGGTCGGAGTTGCAGAGACGACGGGTTCGTCCCCAGTTACCTCGGCCACGGCGGCCGTTCCGGCCACGAGGCCACCCAGAACGAGCACGGCAGCGACGATGCGGAAGCGTCGAGTCAGAACCACAGATTTCTCTCTTCGTTCGGGGTGCCACCGGGGGGTGTGGCAGACACGCCCCGTTCGGGGGACGGTTTCTAGATAATCACACTTATCCGGGAAATGCCCGGGTGGACGACAGACCGGTCCTGCGCGGATCAGGAAACGGGATCGGGGAACGGAATCAGTGGTAGCCGGGAGCCGCCGGGAGCCCGAAGAACTCCTCGAGGGTGGCGGTGCCGGTGGCGTGCATCTCCATGGCCAGTTCCGTTCCGATGTAGCGGAAGTGCCAGGGCTCGTAGCCGTAGCCGGTGATGGCCACCTTGTCAGCCGGGTAGCGCAGCAGGAACCCGAAACGCCAGGCATTCACGGCAAGCCACTGCCCCTGTGGGGTGTCGCCGAAGCAGGCATCCAGCGAACAGATTCCGGGCAGTGCGCTGATGTCGATGGCCAGACCGGTCTGGTGCTCGCTGGTTCCCGGCCGGGCCGTGCTGGTGTCGGCGAACGCCTGTCCGTTCGCGGCGACATCCGCGTCGTAGACCATCACCTGGGCCGCGAAGTTCCGATAGGCGCTGTGGGACTGCAGCTTCAGCCCGGTCTCCGCCTCGAACGCGGAGAACAGGGCCACGGTTGCGTCCGACGCCTCCCGGCGAAGTTGCGGGCTCCAGACGTGAGCCACCGGGACGTCGACGAGGTCGGTCGGAGCGTAGTCGGTAGGGTTCAGCGGGCGGGTCTTGTCAACGACGACCCAGAGGCTCGCCGGGTCGTCGCGTGAGCGGGCGGAACGGTCGAAGGTAGGCATCACGACCGGCTCCGGGGAACCTGTCGGGGCGGCACGAGGCGGGGTGGGGTTGGCGCTCGGTTCGGCACGGGGAATCAGCGTCGGAACGACGGCGGAACCGACGACGGGCGGCGCGGTTTCCCCGGTCAGGGCTCCGGCCGCCACCGCACCGGCGGCGAGTATAGAGATGACGATGGACAGCACGACGATACGCCTCCGCCGGAACGGATGCGCGACCCCCACTGCCCGATCTGCCCACACGGTGCTGAGCCTAGACCGGAGCGAGCTCCGCCAGCCTCTGACGGCCCGAAGGTGCTTGAAGATTGTTTGCCCATCGTGTAACTTTGCGCACAATGCAAACTTCTTCCACTCTCGCCGCCCCGCCGCTGATGTCCCACCGGCAGATTCTCTTCGTCATCTTCGGACTGATGGCCGGAATGTTCCTCTCCGCCCTCGACCAGACCATTGTCGGGACATCGATGCGCACCATCGCCGACGACCTCGACGGCATGGCGCTGCAGGCCTGGGTGACGACCGCCTACCTGATCGTGTCGTGCATCAGCACGCCGATCTACGGCAAACTCAGCGACATTTTCGGGCGCCGCCCGCTGTTCCTGATCGCGATCACGATCTTCCTCATCGGCTCGCTCCTGGCCGGACTGGCGAACTCGATGTACGAGCTCGCGATCTTCCGGGCCATCCAGGGGCTCGGCGCCGGCGGCCTGATGGCTCTCCCCCTGACGATCATGGGCGACATGCTGGCACCCCGGGAGCGGGCGAAATACCAGGGGTACTTTCTGGCCGTCTTCGGGGTCTCCAGCGTGATCGGCCCGCTCATCGGCGGCGTCCTGTCGGGCTCGGACACGATCCTCGAAATTACGGGCTGGCGGTGGGTCTTCCTGATCAACCTCCCGATCGGCATCATCGCCCTCGCAATCGTGCTGAAGTTTCTACACGTTCCCCACTTCGCCCGGCCCGTTCGCATCGACTGGTGGGGAGCGGTGGCTGTGATCCTCGCGGCCGCGCCGCTACTGCTCGTGGCCGAGCAGGGCCGCACCTGGGGCTGGGGCTCGATCCCCTCGATCGCCTGCTACGTGATCGGACTCCTCAGCATCGCGGCCTTCATCCTCGCCGAGCGGCTGATGGGCGACGACGCGCTCATCCCGCTGAAACTGTTCCTTTCGTCCACGTTCAGGATGGCGACCATCCTGGGCGTCTTCGTCGGCTTCGGTATGTTCGGCGCCATGATGACGGTGCCGCTCTACCTGCAGCTCGTGAACGGGGCCACCCCGACGGAGAGCGGCTTCCTGATGCTGCCGATGATCGCGGGCCTGATGATCTCCTCCATTGTGAGCGGCCAGCTGATCGCCCGTACCGGGCGCTACAAGATGTTCCCCACCATCGGCACTGCCTTCATGTCGGCAGGCTTCCTGCTCTTCACATTCGCCACCGCCGACAAGCCGGTCGGATTCATGATGGCCGGGATGCTCCTGATCGGCCTCGGCCTCGGCCAGCTGATGCAGACGCTCACCATCGCCAGCCAGAACTCGGTCGGCCCTCGGGATATCGGCGTAGCCACATCCGCCTCGACGTTTTTCCGTCAGATCGGTGGCACGCTCGGCACCGCCGTACTCTTTTCGGTGCTGTTCACCCGCATCCCTGACACGATCGGCGCGGCCTTCGACAACCCGACCATCATCTCCGGGGTCAGGGACGCTGCAACGGACCCGGCCGTGCAGGCCGACCCGGCGAACACCGGCATTCTGGCACTGTTGGCCAACCCGGGCAGTGTCGGCGGCGCCCTCGACGGCGACACCTCGTTCCTCAACACGGCCGACCCGCGGCTCGCGGAGCCGTTCCTCGTCGGCTTCAACGACGCATCCGTCACCGTCTTCTGGGTGAGCCTGGCCGTCGTGCTGGTCGCATTCGTGCTGAGCTTCTTCCTCACGGCGCCGCCGCTGCGCAACACCTCCGCCCTGCAGGAGGCCGCGGACGAGAACGCGGCCGAGCTGGCCGCGCGGGCCGAGCTGACCCGGGACGCGCAGCGAGCCGCCGACAGGATGGGCGCCCTGGTCGAGCCGGGGATCGACGTCGACGAGTTCGAGCGCGAGACCCGCACCCAGCCCCGCTAGCACCCGAACGAATTCGACGGAGATCTTGCTCCTACCGCCCCGTTTGGGCCTCAAATCGTCGCTTTGTGGCAAAATCTCCGTCGAATGCGCACAGGGCGCGCAGTCACGGACGGCCCGGTCCGGGCGTTGGGAATTGTGGGGGCCATCGGGGCGTTGTACCGATAATGCGCATTGTTATTGCAGGTGGACATGGAAAAATCGCCCGGCAACTCACGCGGGAGCTCACGAAGGACGGCCACGAGGTCGTCGGGCTGATCCGCACGGAGGATCAGAGGGCGGACCTCGTCGCTGTTGGAGCCGTTCCGGTGGTGATCGACCTCGAAAAGGCCTCATCGACCGACATGGCGCACCTCTTGGCTGGCGCCGACGTCGCGGTGTTCGCCGCGGGCGCCGGAGCTGGCGGCAGCGAGGAGCGCCGTCAGGCCGTCGACTTCGGCGGCTCCGTGCGGCTGGCCGATGCGGCCGAGGCCGCCGGCGTGGCGCGCTTCATCCAGATCTCGTCGACCGGCACCGAGAAGGTGCGGGACGGTCAGACCCCGACGGATGTCCCGGCGGACTTCCTGGGCTACCTGCAGGCCAAGCTGGCGGCCGAAGAAGACCTCATCACCCGCCCCCTGGCCTGGACGATCGTTCGCCCCGGCGGCCTGCTCGACGAGGCAGGAACCGGACTGGTGCGCCTGAACCCCGCCGGCCCCGGCCTCTCGGAAGAACGTGCGACTGTGCCCCGCGCGGACGTCGCGGCCGTCCTTGCCGCGCTGATCGAGACCGGCGCCGCCGAGCGCCGGGTGCTGCACCTGGTCTCCGGGGACGAACCCGTCGCTGTCGCCGTAGCCGCGTTCGCCTGAGGCTTCGGCCGCCAGGCCGGCCTCCTCCAATCGACCCCCTTCACCTTCAGCCGACCCAGCGCCGGCCCTCCGCACAACACCGCGGGGCCGGCGCTTGAACGCGTGGCAGATGTCTGGCAGTCTGTGAGAGCGCTCTCATCAGTGTGATGGTGGAGCACTCGCCGACCGGAACATCTGCCGGAGTGAATCCAATGGAGGATCGCATGCCCCTCGAGACCATCATTCAGCCCATCGACCGGGGCGAGATCCCGTTCGACCCCGCGGAGGGCACCGTCCGGGGCGGACCGGTCGACCTGGACGGACGCCGGTTCTACCGGATCCAGGCCTACGACCAGATGCCGCCGTTCTTCATGACCCTCGTCAGCGCGAGCGACGTCTGGCTCTTCATCTCGAGCACGGGCGGCCTGACGGCAGGACGGGTCGACGCCGATCGGGCCTTGTTCCCGTACTACACCGACGACAAGATCACCGAGAGCGGCGGCCGAACCGGCGGGTTCAGCGTGCTGCTCGTTCGACGCCCCGACGGGACCAGGATTCACTGGCAGCCGTTCGCGGAGGTGCGTCCCGGCGATCAGGCCGTGCAGCGCACGCTGTACAAGGACGCCCTCGGCACGACCCTGGTCTTCGAGGAGACCCGCCCGGATCTCGGCCTGCGCCTCCGCGTGACCTGGCAGACGAGTGCCCGCTTCGGCGTCGTGCGCAGCTGCGCCCTGACCTCGCTCACCGACCAGCAGCTCACCGACCAGCAGCTCACCGGCGAGCAGCTCGGCGAAACGCTCGACGTCGACCTCCTCGACGGCCTGGTCAACATCCTTCCCGCCGGCGCCCACAAGAAGACGCAGAACGAGCTGAGCGTGCTGCTCGACGCCTACAAGCGGGCCGAACTCGACTCTTCGACGGGCCTCGGGCTGCTGACGCTGAACGCGACGCTCTCCGATCTCGCCGAACCCAGCGAGTCGCTGCAGGCCAACGTGGTCTGGCAGGTCGGGCTGGGCAACGCCGAGCACCTGCTCTCGATCAGCCAGGTGGCCGCCTTCGCCCGGGGCCGGGGCATCACCGCCGAGACGGATGTCCGCGGCCGGCGCGGCGCCTACCTCGTGCACGCGCGGATCACGCTGCCCCCCGGAAGCACGCAGCGCTGGCAGATCGTCGCCGACGTCAACCAGGACGCGGCCGATGTCGTCGCCCTGCGCGAGAAGCTGCGCGATCCCGCCGGGCTCGCCGAGGAGCTCGCGGCCGACATCGCCGGCACCCGGTCCGACCTGGAGACGATCCTCGCGGCCACCGACGCCGCCCAGCACAGCGGCGACGAGCTCGCGACCATCCACCACACCGCCAACGTGCTTTTCAACACGATGCGCGGCGGCGTTCCGGCCGAGGGCTACACGGTGGAGTCGAGCGACGTGCGGGCGTTCATTGTTCAGCGGAGTCAGCCGACCGCCCAGCGCTGCGCCGGCGTGCTGGCGGCGCTGCCCGAGCGGCTGCGCGCCGACGAACTCATCGCCATCGCCCAGGAGCACGGCGACGGAGACCTGTGGCGCCTCACCACGGAATACCTGCCGCTCACGTTCAGCCGCCGGCACGGCGATCCGAGCCGGCCGTGGAATCAGTTCCGGATCGTTCTGAAAGACGAGAGCGGCATCCGTCGCCTGGAATACCAGGGCAACTGGCGGGACATCTTCCAGAACTGGGAGGCGCTGGCCTGGTCATTCCCCGAATACGTCGAGTCGATGGTCACGATCTTCCTTGACGCCACGACCGCCGACGGCTACAACCCGTACCGGATCTCCCGCGAGGGCATCGACTGGGAGGTTCCCGAGCCCGAGGACCCGTGGGCCAACATCGGCTACTGGAGCGATCACCAGATCATCTACCTGCTCAAACTGCTCGAGACCTCCCGCCGCTTCCATCCGGGGCGCCTCGACGCCCTGATCAACCGGGCGGACTTCACCCACGCCGATGTGCCGTACCGGATCGCCGCCTATGCGGACATCCTCACGGACCCGTACAACACGATCACCTTCGACGACGAGCGGCAGCGCGCGATCAGCCGGCGGGTCGCCGCGGAGGGCTCGGACGGTCGGCTCGTGCACGGCGCCGACGGCGACCTCGTGCGGGTGACGCTGGCCGAGAAGGTGCTCCTGCTCCTGCTGGCCAAGCTCGTCAACCTGGTGCCGGACGGCGGCATCTGGATGACGACCCAGCGTCCGGAATGGAACGACGCCAACAACGCGCTCGTCGGCCGCGGCCTGTCGGTGG
Organism: Cryobacterium sp. TMT2-18-2; assembly: GCF_004402245.1. Taxonomy (NCBI): domain Bacteria; kingdom Bacillati; phylum Actinomycetota; class Actinomycetes; order Micrococcales; family Microbacteriaceae; genus Cryobacterium; species Cryobacterium sp. TMT2-18-2. Next base: position 71,876 of record NZ_SOFU01000018.1, on the reverse strand, counting down.
TCACCCTCGCCTACCTGCGCCGCTACCTCGTCTTCGTTCAGGACCTCCTGACGGTCGACGTCGAGCTCTCGAGCGAGCTCGCCGGACTGCTCACCGCGGTGCGCGACGTGCTCTGCGAGCATGCGGATGCCCTCGCCGACGGGTTCGATTCCACTCGCCGCCGGACCGTGATGGACGGTCTGGGCGAGGCAGGGACCGCCTATCGTGAGCGGGTCTACGCCGGGTTCGGCGGAGCTCGCATGACGGTCGCCGCGGGAGACGTGGCCGAACTGCTCGATCTGGCTCGGCGCTTCGTCGAGTCCGGCCTGCACGCCAACCGGCGGGACGACGGGCTCGTGCACTCGTACAACGTGCTGGAGCTCGGGCCCGATGGGGCCGACGTGCGGCGGCTCGCGGAGATGCTGGAGGGCCAGGTCGCCATCCTCTCCTCCGGCCTGCTCGGCCCGGAGGAATCGCTGGTCCTGCTCGGCGCCCTGCGCACGAGCCGGCTGTACCGCGCCGACCAGCACAGCTACATCCTCTATCCCGACAAGGACCTTTCGTCCTTCCTCGCACGCAACACCTTCAGCGCCGAGCGGGCCGCCGACTGCCCCCTCACCCTGCGCCTCACCGCGGCCGGCGACCGCAGCATCGTCGTGCGGGACGTCCAGGGCGACCTGCACTTCGCCGCCCACATCCGAAACGCCCGGGGCGTGTCGGAGGAGCTCGACCGGCTCAGCGCCGACCCGGCCCTGCAGGGCGCCGTGGAACAGGACCGGGCCAAACTGCTCACCATCTTCGAGGAAGTCTTCCGGCATGCGGAATTCACCGGGCGCTCCGGCTCGTTCTTCGCCTACGAGGGCCTCGGCAGCATCTACTGGCACATGGTCGCGAAGCTGCTGCTCGCGGTGCAGGAGACACTCGACCGGGCCGTCGCAGAGCAGGCGGATGAGGCCGCGATCCAGGGTCTGATCGCGGCGTACGAGGATGTGCGTGCCGGCATCGGCTACCGCAAGGATCCGCTCACCTACGGCGCATTCCCCACCGATCCCTACTCGCACACGCCCGCCGGCCAGGGCGCCCGGCAGCCGGGGATGACCGGGCAGGTCAAGGAGGAGGTGCTCACCCGCCTGGGCGAGCTCGGCCTGCGGGTCGAAGACGGTCGCATCCGTTTGCGGCCCACCCTGCTGCGGGCCGGCGAGTGGACCACGGCTCCCGGCACGTTCGCCTACCGGGATGTCTTCGGTGAACAGCACAGCGTCGCGCTGCCCGCGGACACGCTCGCGTTCACGTTCTGCCAGGTCCCGGTGGTGTTCCACCGCGGCGGCCCGCTCGAGGTGGTTGCGCACCTCGCCGGCGGCAGCCAGGTGCCCGGCCCGGGCGGCGCGCTCGACCCCGAAGTGAGCGCGAGCGTCTTCCGCCGCGACGGCCGGGTGCGCTCCCTCACGGTGACGGTGCCCGACTGAGAGCGCTCTCTTGACAAACCAGCGATGCGCACACTAGCGTAAGCATCACAACGTGAGAGCGCTCTCACAGCACTGCTGAGAGCGGCCTCGCATCCACCCATCAGCACGCACACAAGGGAGTGACCGTGAAGCGTTTCCCGCGCACCACACTTGCAGTAACAGTCGCCGGAGCAGCATCCTTTGCACTGGTTCTATCCGGTTGCTCGGCGGACGCCGGCACCGCGCAGTCGACCGACGAGAACGTCAAACTGACCGTCGCGACGTTCAACGAATTCGGCTATGACGACCTGTTCGCCGAGTATGAGAAGGCCAACCCGAACGTCACCATCACGCACAAGAAGGCCGCCACCTCCAACGAGGCCCGCGACAACCTCACGACCCGTCTCGCCGCAGGCAGCGGCCTGAGCGACGTCGAGGCCATCGAGGTCGACTGGCTGCCCGAGCTACTCCAGTACTCCGACCAGTTCATCGACCTCGCCTCTGACGACGTCGACTCGCGGTGGCTCGACTGGAAGACCGAGGCCGCGACGGATGCCGACGGCCGCCTGATCGCCTACGGCACCGACATCGGGCCGGAAGCCGTCTGCTACCGGTCCGACCTGTTCGCCGCCGCCGGCCTGCCGACCGACCGCGCCAAGGTCGCCGCACTCCTCGGCACCAGCTGGGAGAGCTACTACGCAGCCGGCGACACGTTCGCTGCTGCCGGCACGAACGTGCCGTGGTTCGACTCGGCCGGAGCCACCTGGCAGGGGGTCGTCAACCAGATCCCCAACGCCTATGAAGAAGAAGACGGCACCATCATCGCCACCGAGAACCCGGAGGTGAAGGAGGCCTACACGAGCGTGCTCGAGGCCAGCAGCACGCTGTCCGCGCACCTCGGACAGTGGAGCGACGACTGGACCGCCAGCTTCCAGAACGACGGCTTCGCCACGATGCTCTGCCCGGGCTGGATGCTCGGCGTGATCTCCGGCAACGCTGAAGGCGTCGCCGGCTGGGACATCGCCGACACGTTCCCCGGCGGCGGCGGCAACTGGGGCGGTTCGTACCTGACCGTTCCCGAGCAGTCCAAGAACCAGGTCGAGGCCCAGAAGCTCGCCTCCTGGCTGACCGCCCCGGAGCAGCAGCTCAAGGCGTTCGCGTCCAAGGGCACCTTCCCGAGCCAGGTCGAAGCCCTCGAGAGCGACGAGCTCCTCGGCGCCACGAACGAGTTTTTCAACAACGCGCCGACCGGTGAGATCCTCGCCAACCGCGCCGCGGCCGTCGACGTCACCCCGTTCAAGGGTGAGTTCTACTTCGCGATCAACGACGCCATGCAGCAGGCGCTCACCCGCGTCGAAGACGGCACGATGACGCCCGGCGAGTCGTGGGCTCAGTGGGTCACCGACGTCGAGTCGCTCGGCTAACCAGCACCACCCCGCCGGTCGAGACCACCTGGTCTCGACCGGCCCCCGGTCTCGACAGGCTCGACCACCGGACAAGCTCAACCACCGAAGGACTGTTCATGACTACCGCCGCCGCCGTCGAGGTGAATGCCCGCAGCATCCGCCGCATCGCCCTCAGTCACAAACTGAGCCGCTGGGATGTGCGCTTCTCGCCCTACCTCTACATCTCCCCCTTCTTCCTCGTCTTCGCCGTCATGGGTCTCTTCCCGCTGCTGTACACGGCGTGGGTGTCGGTGCACGACTGGAACCTGATCGGCGGCCAGGGCGACTTCGTCGGCCTGGAGAACTTCGTCACGGTTCTGACCCAGGGGTACTTTTGGAATTCCTTGCGCAACACGTTCAGCATCTTCCTGCTCTCGAGCATCCCCCAGATCATCGTCGCGCTCGGCATCGCCGCCGTGCTCGACTTCAACCTGCGCGGCAAGACCTTCTGGCGCATGGGCGTGCTCCTCCCCTACGTCGTGGCCCCGGTCGCTGTCGCGCTGATCTTCAACGACCTCTTCGGTGACAAGTTCGGCCTCATCAACAGCGCGATCATGAGCATGGGCCTCGAGCCCGTTCGCTGGCACGTCGACGTGATCCCCAGCCACCTCGCCATCGCCACAATGGTGAACTTCCGCTGGACCGGCTACAACGCCCTCATCTTCCTGGCCGCCATGCAGGCCGTGCCGCGCGACTACTACGAGGCCGCCATCATCGACGGCGCCAACCGCTGGCGCACCTTCCGGTCGATCACCCTGCCGCTGCTGCGACCGATTGTCATCTTCGTCATCCTGACCTCGACGATCGGCGGCCTGCAGATCTTCGATGAGGCGCGCATGTTCGACAACGTCGGCCAGGGCGGGGCCAGTCGCCAGTGGCAGACGCTCACCCTGTACATCTATGAACTCGGCTGGAGCCAGCGCAACTTTGGCCGGGCCTCCGCCGTGGCCTGGCTGCTCTTCCTGATCATCATCCTCATCGCCGTGATCAACTTCCTCATCACCCGGCGCATCGCGGGCACCGCCGAACGCAAGCTGCGCGTCCGCGCGAAAGGCATCTCATGAGCAGGACCATCATCGGCGGCCACGACCGTCGACCCTCCCTCTGGGTCTACGGCATCCTGATCGCGGTTCTCCTGGGCTCGGCCTTCCCGATCTGGTGGTCGTTCCTGATCGGTAGCCAGGACGCCTCCGCGCTTAACCAGAACGGCATGATGTGGATCCCGGGCGGCAACTTCCTCGCCAACGCGGCCACCGTCATCGACAGCATCCCGTTCTGGACGGCCCTCGGCAACAGCATCATCGTGTCGTCCGTGGTGTCGCTCAGCGTCGTGATGTTCTCGACGCTCGCCGGCTATGCCTTCGCCAAGCTGAAGTTCCGCGGCCGGGAAGGCATGCTCATCTTCGTGATCGCGACCATGGCCGTGCCGACTCAGCTCGGCATCGTGCCGCTGTTCATCGTCATGTCGAGGCTCGGCTGGACCGGCAGCCTCTGGGCCGTCATCGCACCCGCCATGGTGACCGCATTCGGCGTGTTCTGGATGACCCAGTACCTGCGCGACGCGCTGCCCGACGAGCTGATCGAGGCGGTGCGCATGGACGGAGCGTCGATGATCCGCAGCTTCTGGCACATCGGCCTCCCGGCCGCCCGGCCGGCCGCCGCGATGCTCGCCCTGTTCACGTTCATCGGCACCTGGACCAACTTCTTCTGGCCGTTCATCGTGCTCGGCCCGGGCAACCCAACCCTCCCCGTGGCGCTGCAACAGCTGCAGGCAGCCTTCTACGTCGACTACTCGCTGGTGCTCGCCGGCGTCGTACTCTCGATCATCCCGCTGATCCTGGTGTTCATCTTCCTGGGCAAGCAGCTGGTGGCCGGCATCATGCAGGGTGCGGTCAAGGGATGACCTCGTTCGGAACACGCGAAACAATCACCGAGAATATGGGTATGACCTCACACGCACGTTCCTTCCCGCCCGAGTTCCTCTTCGGGGCGGCGACGGCCGCCTACCAGATCGAGGGCGCCGCCCATGAGGACGGCCGCACGGATTCCATCTGGGACACGTTCAGCCGCGTGCCGGGTGCTGTCCTCAACGCCGACAACGGTGACGTCGCCTGCGACCACTACCACCGCTACCGGGACGACGTCGCCCTGATGAAGGACTTGGGGCTGCAGACCTACCGCTTCTCCACGTCCTGGGCCCGGGTGCGTCCCGACGGCGGGCCGGTCAACCCGAAGGGCGTGGACTTCTACTCCCGCCTGGTCGACGAGCTCCTCGGCGCCGGCATCAAGCCGTGGCTGACCCTCTACCACTGGGACCTGCCGCAGGCCCTCGAGGAGAAGGGCGGCTGGACCAACCGCGACACCGCCGCACGCTTCCGGGACTACGCCCTCTCCATGCACGACGCCCTCGGCGACCGCGTGGGCGTGTGGACCACTCTCAACGAGCCGTGGTGCTCCTCCTTCCTCAGCTACACCGGTGGCGCCCACGCGCCCGGGCGGCAGAGCCCCCGGGACGGCCTGGCCGCCGCACACCACCTGCTCCTGGGGCACGGCCTCGCCATCGAGGCGCTCCGTGAACGCGACCCGAAGCTCGAGCTCGGAATCACGCTCAACCTCACCGTCGCCAAGCCGGTCGATCCCACGCATGCCGGCGACGTGGACGCCGCGCGCCGCATCGACGGGCAGTTCAACCGGGTCTTCCTCGATCCGATCTTCCGCGGCTCCTACCCGGAGGATGTGCTCCATGACGTCGCCGAATTCGGGCTGACCGATTTCATCCACGAGGGAGACCTGGCCCAGATCAACCAGCCGATCGACAGCCTCGGCGTGAACTATTACCACGGCGACCTGGTCAGCGATCGCCCGCCCGAGCATCCGCTGCTCGCCCAGGCTCCGACCGACCGCCCCACCCGGTCGCCGTACCCCGCGGCCGACGGCGTCTACGACCACCCGCAGGGGCTGCCGCTGACCGCCATGGAGTGGGAGGTGCAGCCCGACGGGCTGCGCGAACTGCTCGTTCGCGTGAACACCGACTACGCCGCCCCGACCGGAACGAGCCTCTACGTCACCGAGAACGGCGCGGCGTTCGACGACGTCGTCGCCGCGGACGGCAGTGTTCCGGATGCCCGGCGCACCGAATTCCTAACCGACCACCTGGGCGCCATCCTCGATGCGATCGATGAGGGCGTCTGCGTCTTGGGCTACTTCTACTGGTCGCTGATGGACAACTACGAGTGGGCCTGGGGCTACGAGAAGCGCTTCGGCATCGTGCGGGTCGACTACGAGACCCAGGAGCGCACCGTCAAGGACAGCGGCCGAGCTTACGCCGAGATCATCCTCAACCGCGCCCTCTCCTGATCCGCATCGGCGACGGACACGGGCAACTTAGAATGACGTCATGACAACCAGTGTGCGCCAGGCCCGCCCCTCGCAGCCCACCCTGGAAATGGTGGCCGAGGTGGCCGGGGTCTCCCGGGCCACCGTGAGCCGGGTCGTGAACGGGTCCACGAAGGTCAGCCCCGAGATCGTCTCCTCGGTGACGAAGGCCATCAACCAGCTCAACTATGTTCCGAACCGGGCTGCCCGCTCGCTCGCGAGCCGGCAGACCGAGGCCGTGGCCCTGGTCGTGCCCGAGGACATGACCCGGTTCTTCGGTGACCCCTACTTCGCCGCGGTCGTGCAGGGCATCACCCGCCGACTCGACCAGAGTGACTACACGCTCAACCTGCTCGTCGCCTCGAGCGACCCTCGGCACAAGACCCTGCGCTACCTGCGCTCGGGCAACGTCGACGGCGCGCTGATCATCTCGCACCACACCGGTGACGATTTCGTGGCAGAACTCGAGACCACGATGCCGGTGGTCTTCGGCGGCCGGCCGCCGAACGCGGACAACCTCGACGCCTTCTTCGTCGACGTCGACAACGCAGCGGGAGCCGAGACGGGCACCCAGCGCTTGATCGACATCGGTCGCCGCCGCATCGGTACGATCGCCGGAGCGGTGGACATGCCGGCCGGCATCGACCGCCTCACCGGGTTCGAGCGCACGCTGGAGCGGGCCGGGCTGCCCACGGATGCCGTCGAGCTCGCCGACTTCACGGCCGCCGGCGCAGCGGCGGCCACCCGCCGGCTGCTGGAGCGTTGCCCCGACATCGACGGCCTCTTCGTGGCGAGCGACCTGATGGCCACCGGGGCGGTGGATGTGCTGCGCGAGCTCGGCCGCTCTGTGCCCGGCGACGTGGCCATCGTCGGGTTCGACGACAGCCCGGCCGCGACGAGCGGCCCGGTGCCGCTGACCACGGTGAGCCAGCCCTCCGAGGAAATGGGCTACGCGATGGCGGACATTCTGCTGCGCCGGCTCGCCGCCGACGAGAGCATGCCGCACCGCACCCTCATGCCGACCCGTTTGGTGCTACGCGAGTCGGCGTGACACGCGCGGCTTCCCCGGTGCGGGTGCTGCGCCGTTGCGCGCGTGGCGCGCCGGCAGCGTAGCGGCGCAGCACCCGCGCACCGGCAATACCGGCGGGACGGGCAGGACGGGCAGGACGGTCAAGCCAGCTGAGGCATGACCTCGCGGGCGATGAAGTCCAAGTGATCGAGGTCGGACAGGTCCATGATCTGCAGGTAGACGCACTCGACCCCGTCGTGGGCGAGGGCGCCGAGGCGGTCCACGACCTCGGACGCCGTGCCGGCCACGCCGTGCGCCCGCAGCTCGGCCGGTTCCCGGCCCACGGCCGCGGCCCGGCGAATGAAGTCGGCCTCGTCCGCGCCCGCGACGGCGATCAGCGCCGCCGAGTACACCAGCTCACGGGGATCGCGACCGATGGCCTCACAGGCAGCGCGCACGCCGGAGAACTTGACCGGGACATCCGCGAAGTCCGGGAACGGCAGGTTGAACTCGGTGGCGAAGCGGGCAGCCAGGGCCGGGGTACGCCTGGCGCCGCCACCGCCCACGATCACCGGGATGCGGGCCTGCACGGGCTTGGGCAGGGCGGGCGAGTCGACGAGCGTGTAGTGCTCGCCGGCAAAGCTGTAGCGGTCGCCGACCGGGGTCTTCCAGAGCCCGGTCACGATCTCCAGCTGCTCCTCGAGCATGCCGAACCGCCTGGCCGGGAACGGGATGCCGTAGGCCAGGTGTTCCTGCTCGAACCAGCCGGTGCCGAGGCCGAGCTCGACCCGCCCGCCCGACATCTGGTCGACCTGCGCCACCTGGATCGCGAGGATCCCCGGCGGACGGTAGGTCACCGACGAGACCAAAGTGCCCAGGCGGATGCGCCGGGTCTCCCGGGCGAGGCCCGCCAGGGTGGTCCAGGCATCCGTCGGCCCCGGCAGCACGGAAGCCGTGTCTCCCATCGCGAGGTAGTGGTCGGAGCGGAAGAACGCGTCGAAGCCGAGCGTCTCCGTGGCCTGGGCCACGGCGAGGATGTCGTCGTAGGAGGCACCCTGCTGCGGTTCGGTGAAAATGCGAAGTCTCATGCTCCCAATCTTGCCTCGGGCCGGTCGGCGCCGAAATCGAACAGCGCCGGCTGGGCCGGCTCCGGCACGGCCGGTTCGGGCACGGCCGGCTCCGGCACGGCCGGTTCGAATCCGCCGGGCAGGAACTCCACCGCGGGCAGCAGTGCGAAGCGCGTGCGCATGACCTGGATCGACTCGGGGTTCTGGTCCACCAGCACGAAGCGGCGGCCGAGGGCCGCGGCAACCGCGCCCGTCGTGCCGCTGCCGGCGAAGAAGTCGAGCACCCAGTCCCCCTCGCGGCTGGACGCCTGGATCATGCGGCGCAGGATGCCGACGGGCTTCTGGGTGGGATACCCGGTCTTCTCCTTGCCGGTGGGCGACACGATCGTGTGCCACCAGACATCCGTCGGCAGCTTGCCCTTCGCGACCTTCTCGGGGGTGACCAGACCGGGCGCCATATAGGGCTCGCGGTCGACCGTGGTCGAGTCGAAGTAGTATCGGGCCGGGTTCTTCACGTAGACCAGGATCGTGTCGTGCTTGGTCGGCCAGCGGTTCTTCGACTTCGCGCCGTAATCGTAGGCCCAGATCAGCTCGTTCAGGAAGCAGTCCCGGCCGAAGAGGGCGTCGAGCAACACCTTGGCGTAGTGCGCCTCGCGATAGTCGAGGTGCAGGTAGAGGGTGCCGTCATCGGCCAGGAGGCGCCAGGCCTCGATCAGGCGCGGCTCGAGGAAGGCCCAGTAGTCCTCGAACTGGTCGTCGTAGCCGAGCAGGTCACCCTTGATCCGCTCGTACCGCTGGCCCTTGAAACCGGTGATGATGCCCGCGGCGTCCGCACCCAGGGCGACGGATGCCGGGCTCGCCGGTGCGCGCACCGACGTCGTGGTCTGCCGGTTCTGCTTGCGCCCCGTGTTGAACGGCGGGTCCAGGTAGATCAGCGTGAAGGCCGCGTCGGGCAGCTGCGGCAGAACCTCGAGGTTGTTGGCGTGGACGACACGGCTGGGGGAGGAGGGAGACCACGCGATCGGCATTCCTACATTGTGTCAGGGAGCCTACGCTGAGGGGATGACACCAGATGCAGCATCCCCGGAAACGACCGGGGAATCCGACTCGGTCGTATTCCGTCACGAACCGGCCCTGGCCCGGTACACGCTCGAGTTCGCCGGCACCACGGTGGGCTTCGCCGACTACGAGGTCGCCGGCCAGGACGTGGTGTTCACCCACGTCGAGGTGGACCCGACGCACCGGGGCGAGGGGCTGGCGGGCATCCTCGTCGAGCAGGCGCTCGACGATGTGCGCACCCGCACCACCCTCACGGTCGTGCCGGTGTGCCCCTACGTCGTGCGCTGGATCGACCTGCACGCCGAGTACCAGGACCTGCTCACGGGCGGACGGTAGCCCGCATACCGACGGCCCCGTGGCCTAGGGAACCCGCCCGATCCACTCCTCGGTGCCGAACTTGGTCTCGACCAGCTCGGTCGCCCTGGCATATTCCGCCTCGGTGATCTCTCCGGCGACGGCGCCATAGAGCCCTGTGAAGGTCGCCTTCATCCGGTCGATGATCGCATCCCGGCTGAGGCCGGTCTGGCTGCGGAGCGGGTCGACGCGCTTCGCGGCGCTCGTGATGCCCTTGTCGCTGAGTTTTTCCCGGCCGATGCGGAGCACCTGCACCATCTTGTCGCCGTCCATGTCGTAGCTCATGGTGACGTGGTGCAGCACGGCGCCGCTGCCGAGACGTTTCTGCGCGGCCCCGCCGATCTTGCCCTTGGGGCTCGTGATGTCGTTCAACGGCTGGTAGTACGCGTCGATGCCGAGGGATTTGAGCGCCGTGAGCACCCACTCGTCGAGGAATGCATAGGAGTCGGCAAACGTCATGCCCTGAACGAGGTCGGTCGGTGCGTAGATCGAGTAGGTGATCACCGAGCCGGCTTCCATGAACATGGCGCCGCCGCCGCTGATCCGGCGCACGACGGTGAAGCCGTGCTTGGCGGCCTGGACCGGGTCGACCTCGTTCTTCAGGGACTGGAAGCTGCCGATGACGACGGCCGGCTCCGTCCACTCCCAGATCCGCAGCGTGGGGTTGCGGCGCCCCTCGCCGACCTCGATCGCGAGCACCTCGTCAAGCGCCATCTGCATGACGGGAGCGACAGCCTTGGTGTGGATCAGCTGCCACTCGTAGTCGCGCCAGCCGCTGGCCTGGGCGAGGGAGCGACGGATGGCCACCGCCACCGATTCGGGCGAGAACCCGAGCAGCGTGGCATGGGCCGGGAGCGCGGCGCGCACTGCGGCGGCGATGCTGACCGCGTCGCTGTCGGCGGACAGGCCGTTCACGGCCGCGTTGATGTCGCCAAGCGCACTGTCGGGCTCGAGGAAGAAATCACCGGCCAGCCGGAAGTCGACGATCGTGTTGTCAACGACATCGAGATCGACGACGACGAGCTTGCCGCCTGGAACCTTATATTCACCGTGCATGACGCCAGCCTAATCGGCGCGCACGGCAAAACGTTTGGCCAGCCACCCGATCAGGTCGTCGAAGACATCCTCACGGTTCGTCTCGTTGAACACCTCGTGGCGGGCACCGGGATAGATGATGATCCGGATGTCCCGAAGTCCCGACCGCCCGGAATAGGCCCGAACCAGCCTGCGAGCGCTGCGCTCCCCGCCCACGATGTCGTCACCGCCGACCAGGATGAGCAGCGGCAGGCCCGGCGGCAGGTCGCGGCCCGGCCTGCCGAAGAGGCGCGCCGCCTCCCGCAGCCCGAACAGCTTGGCCAGCGGGGTCGTGGTCGTGAGCGGGTCGGCGATGAAAGCACGGGCCACCTCTGGATCGCGGCTCAGCCACTCCACCCCGGTGTCGCCGAGGTGCTTGTGACGGCGGTTGAGGTCGCCGCTGTCCAGGTAGCCGGGCATCCGGTAGGCCGTGCCGCTGAGCACGACCGCATCGTAGTCGGAGGCGTGCGCGTTGACGATCATCTGCACCATGAAGGACCCCCAGCTGTGGCCGAGCAGCACGAGCGGCAGGTCAGGGTGAGTGGCGCGGATGATCCCACTCAGCTGGCGTACGCCGGCCACCGCCGCGCGCAGTCCGCCGGGGCCGAGGCGGCCGAGGCGGGACAGGTCGCCGTCGTACTGGTGCACTCCGGTCTGGCCGTGGCCGCGGTGGTCGTCGGCGTAGACCGTGTAGCCGGCCGTGTTCAGTCGGGTGGCGAGCTCCGCATACCGCTGCGCATGCTCACCGACCCCGTGAGCGACCTGCACGATGGCCCGCGGGCGATCGACCGGCCAGGTGAAATACGTGATCGAGACGCCAAAGTCATCCGTGTAGGTAGGCACGATGCCAGTCTGGCAGGACTCGCCCCGCGCGTCTCTGGATTCCGGTTGTTTGCCGTCGATCCTGAACTAGGCTGCGTGCAGGGAATACTTAGCAAGGCTAAGTGGTTAGGGTGGGTAGCTATGGAATCTTCACCGACATCTCACGTGCTTGCGCCGGAGGTCTCTCCTGGTCGACGTGCGACGGTAGCCGAGTTGAGTCATGATTTCCGGCTGGCCAACGGCCGGCTGGCCCGCCGCCTGCGGCAGGAGAAGGCCGACAATGAGCTCAGCTCGAGCCAGTTCTCGGCACTCGGCACCCTGTTTTTCCATGGCCCGTTCACCCTCCGCGAGCTCAGCGAACGCGAGCGGGTCACCCCACCGTCGATGAACCGCACGGTCAACGCGCTGGTCGACGCTGGCCTCGTGAACCGGGCCGGCTCTGCCGACGACGGCCGCAAGGTGGTGCTCACGGTGACCGACCAGGGGCGCACCCTGATGCGGGAGACGCGCAAACGCCGGGATGCCTGGCTCGCCCAGCGCATCGTCACGCTCAGCTCCGACCAGCGCCGGATCCTCACCGAGGCCGTCGACATCATGAAGGAACTCGCCAACAGTTGAACAACATGTTCCGCTCCCTGAGCATCCCGAACTATCGAATCTGGTTCGCGGGGGCCCTCGTGTCGAACATCGGAACCTGGATGCAGCGCACGGCCCAGGACTGGATCGTGCTGACCGAACTGACCGATTACAACGCCACCGCGGTGGGCATCGTGATGGCTTTGCAATTCGGGCCCCAGCTCGTGCTGATGCCCTGGTCCGGCCTCATCGCGGACCGGTTCAACCGGCGCAGACTGCTCATCCTGACGCAGACCCTGATGGGCCTGCTCGCCCTCGGCCTCGGTGTGATCACCGTCACCGGCGTCGCGGAGCTGTGGCACGTCTACCTCTTCGCCCTGGGCCTCGGGATCGTCGCGGCGATCGACGCCCCCGCCCGCCAGACCTTCGTGTCGGAGCTGGTCTCCGACAACGACCTCCCGAACGCCGTGGCCCTCAACTCCGCATCGTTCAACGGTGCCCGGCTGATCGGACCGGCCGCCGCGGGGCTGCTCACGGTCGCCGTCGGCGCCGGCTGGGTCTTCATGATCAACTCGGCGACGTTCGCGGCGACGGTGCTCGCGATGACTCTTCTGCGCACCGTTCAGCTGAGGCCGCAGCCGCGGGCCTCCCGCGAGCGGGGACAGCTGACGGCCGGCTTCCGGTACGTGTCCCGCCGGCCCGACATCATCGTCGTGCTGATCACCGTCTTCCTGGTGGGCACCTTCGGCTTCAACTTCGCGATCTTCACGGCGACGATGGCCACGGTCGAGTTCGGCATGGGTGCCAGCGAGTTCGGGCTGCTCAGTTCGATCATGGCCGTCGGCTCCGTCGCGGGCGCGCTGATGGCCGCCCGTCGCGGCCGGCCGCGGCTGCGTCTGGTCATCGTCGGATCCTTCGCGTTCGGCCTGTCCTGCGCCGTGGCCGCGGTGATGCCCAACTACCTGACCTTCGCGATCTCCCTGACCTTCGTCGGCCTGTCCTCGCTGACCCTGATGACCACCGCGAACGCCTACGTGCAGACCACGACGCGGCCGGCCATGCGCGGCCGGGTGATGGCGCTCTACATGGCGATCTTCGCCGGCGGCACGCCACTCGGGGCACCCCTGGTGGGTTGGGTAGCCGACCAGTTCGGCCCGCGCTGGGCACTCGGCGTGGCCGCGCTCTCGGGCCTCCTCGCGGCCGGGGCGGTGCTCTTCTGGATGGTGCGCTACCGCAGCCTGCGGGTACGGATCCGCCGGGGCGTGACCCCACGAGTGCGGGTGCACCACGACGGAGACGGCCGCACCGCCGAGACCGCCACCCGCGAAATCGCGATCGTCGAGGCCACGGCGACGCGCTAACGGAGTGAGACCTGACGAGCCTGGCGGCAGTTCTCCCCGAACGAATTCGACGGAGATTCTGCCCAAATCGTTGCCATAAGGCCCGAAAAGGCAGGTTTCGCTCAGATTCTCCGTCGAATTGGTTCAACACCGGACACCGCGCCCCCCTGTGCTGCACAGAGTCCGCGCAGCGCAGCCAGCTCCGAGTTCGCGGGGCGCAGCACAGCACATCGCTTGGCACCCACTCGGCTGACGGATGCCGGTCAGCGCACACCGTTCATCAGCCGCAGGATCGGTCGGGCGATCAGTGCGAGCAACAGCCCGAGCGCGATCGCGACCCCGCCGATCACGCTGAAGTAGACCGTCTCCGACACCGAGGTGTACCACTCGGCGAGCCAGCCGGACACCGCGGTGCCCAGGGCGATCGAGAGGAAGAACAGCGCGACCATCTGGGTCTTGAAGGGTTCCGGGGCGAGCCGCGTCGTGACGGCCAGGCCGACCGGCCCGATCAGGAGCTCCGCCACGGTGAGCACGAACAGGATCGCGATCATCGCGACCAGTGGCGTCGAATTCGGGCCGCCGTCGACGAACGGGAGGAACAGCAGGAACGCGGAACCCATCAGCGCGGTGCCGAACGCGAACTTCACCGGGGTGGACGGCTGGCGGGAACCCCAGCGCGTCCACAGCGCGGCGAAGGCACCCGAGAGCAGGATGATGAAGACCGGGTTGAACGACTGCACCCACGAGACCGGCAGCTCCCAGCCGAACACGTCGCGGTTGAGCCGTTCGTCGGTGTAGATGGTCACCACCGTGAACTGCTGCTGGGAGAGGGACCAGAACGCGGCACTGGCCACGAACAGCGGCATGAACGCGTAGACGCGTCTGCGCTCGAGGGCGGTGATCTGACGGTTGCGCAGGATGACCACGAAGTAGCAGACCGTGGCGATCAGAGTCAGCGCGATAACAATGGTGACCAGGCCGGATGCCGTGATCACACCGAGCAGGACCAGCACCACGATCACGGCGGCCGTTGCGATCGCGGCCCAGAGGTAGCTGGCGTGGCGCGACGCCGGCAGCGGGTTCGGCACCTCGTGCACGATGGCCGGCAGGCGCTTGCGGCCGAAGGAGTACTGCACCAGGCCGATCGCCATCCCCACGGCGGCGAGCCCGAACCCGTAGTGAAAGCCGAGGGTCGTCTGCAGCAGGCCGGTCAGGACCGGCCCGAAGAAGGCACCCAGGTTGATGCCGAGGTAGAAGAGCGAGAAGCCCGCGTCGAGCCGAGGGTCGTCCTTGGCGTAGAGCGCGCCCACGACGCTGGTCGCATTGGCCTTGAGCCCGCCGCTGCCCAGCGCGATCAGGATGAGCCCGGTCGCCACGCCGCCGAGGCCCGGCAGGAGCGCGAGCGCCACATGCCCTACCGCGATCACGATGGCGCTGAAGAAGAGCACCCGCTCCGAGCCCACCAGGCGGTCGGCCACCCAGGCTCCCAGGATGGTCGACAGGTAAACGCCGCCGCCGTAGGCCCCCACGATGCCTGCCGCGGTGGCCTGCGGGATTCCGAGGCCGCCGTCGGCCGCGGAGTAGTACAAATAGAGCAGCAGGATGCCCTGCATCCCGTAGAACGAAAACCGCTCCCACATCTCGACGCCGAACACGTTGGCAAGGGCGCGAGGCTGTCCGAGGAAGCTTCGGTCGTCACGGGTGGGGGATTGTTCAACAACCGAGCTCATTGCTTGACCTTACCGTGTGCCCCCAGACCTGGGGGCATCGGCCGGGTCGCGGCATCCGGCCCGGTGGCGCGGTACGATTTTGCCCGTACCGTTACGACGACCGGGAAGGGGCATCGTGGACACCTACTCGCTCGTTTCCCTTCTCAGCGAGGTGCTGACCCTGGTCGGCCTGGCCGTCGGCGGGGCACTCTTCGCGGCCGGTCTCGTCGCGCGCGGCGTGAAGGGTCGCTGGGTGCTGACGGATGGCGTCATCGCGTCCTCCCGGGCCGGAACGGTCATCCGCTGGTTCGACCGTGACGGCGAGGTGCACGAGTGCCCGGCGAACACACACGAGACGCACGGGCTCGCGCCCGGCGACGACGTGCCGGTCTGGTTCAGCCTCCGCACCCCCTCCCGGTGCCGCACCCACACCCCGGAGGCCGAGGGTAGGGCGCTGCGCCTGACCGGCCTGATCCTGCTCGGCATCGGCGCCGCGTCCGGCGTGCTCGGCATCGTGCTGCTCTTCATCTGAGATCCTCTGCGTTCGCACGGAGCCCGCCGCCGTGACCAGGCCCGTTCATGTTGAGTACAGGCGACCTCTCCACCCCGGCCACCTCCGGTTCGTAGCGTGGAAAACCGGGGGCAGACTGCCGCCGGTTCACGCAACACCAGGGGGAACACGCAATGCGCACAATCCTGCTCTCGGTGGCCGCCGCCGCCATCCTCGCCGGGGCCGTCACCGGGACGTTCGGAGCCTCGCCGGCCCGGGCCGCTCCCTCCGATCCGGGCACGCCGGCCGCCACAACCGCCGATCCGCCAGGTGGTGGTGTGGCACGACGACGTGATGACGTCCAGCAAATGCGCCGACACCGCGCCCGCGTTCCCCGGCGACCCGGCCTTTCCCTATGCCGACGACCGGGTGCGCGACCTGAGCCTGGCCGAGATCCGCACCCTGGACTGCGGCTACCAGCAGTTGCCGGGTTTCCCTGAACAGGCGAACACCCCCGGTAGCCGGATCGCGACGCTGGGCGAGGTGTACCAGCTGGTGCGCGACTACGACGCCCGCAAAGTGCACCTCAATGTCGAAACCAAGGTGGAGGTCTCCGGTCCTGACGGAGCCGAGGAGATGGCGGCCCTCACCCGCGCCGTCGTCGGTGAGATCGAGGCTTCCGGCATGGCGGATCGGTCAGTCCTGCAGAGCTTCGACTGGGCGTCACTGAACCTCACCCGGCAAATCGCCCCGGACCTGACCCTGGGGGCCCTGTCGAGCGGGGATTCCTGGCTGGGCGTCGGGCAGCCCGGATCCAGCCCGAACCTGGGCGGCATCGACATCGACTCCTACAACGGCTCCCTGGCCCAAGCGGCTGCGGCCCTGGGCTATGACATTGTCTCCCCCGCTTTCGCATCGGTCACGCCCGCTATGATCGCCGACGCCCACGGCCTCGGCCTCCCGGTCGTCCCGTGGACGGTGAACGAGACCGCGGACTTGACCAGCCTGATGGAGGAGGGAGTGGACGGCATCATCACCGACTACCCCGACCGCCTCCGCACGGTCCTCGAGGAGCGCGGCCTGAAGGTGCCGGCGGCGTACACCCGGTGACGGATGCGCCCCGGGCGCTGGTGCGCACCGGGCGCGTCGTGTAGCGTGTGGTCAGACCACACCGTCCGACGCGTGATCCCCCGCCGGGCACACCGCATGCCACCCCAACGTCGAGGAGGACCCCGTGAGCATCGAACGCCGTGCCTGGGAAGTCGTGTTGCAGAGCATCGAGCGGGATCTCCTCAGTGGGCGACTAAGCCCGGGTGACCATCTTCCGCCCGAGCGGGCCCTCGCCGCAGAGCTGGGCGTCGGACGGTCCAGCGTGCGTGAGGCCATCCGGGTGCTCGAAGTACTCGGGCTGCTTCGCACGTCCGCCGGGTCGGGGCCCACGGCGGGTGCGATCATCGTGGCCCTGCCCGGCGGCGGCATGTCGGCGCTGATGCGTCTGCAGGTGGCGGCGCAGGGGTTTCCCGTCGCTGACGTGGTCAAGACCCGGCTGGTCCTCGAGGCCTCGGTCGTGACCGAGCTGGCGGAGGCATCCGCCCAGGCCAGTTCCACCATGGACGCCAACGCCTCCCTGCACCCCGACCTGACGACGCCCGAGCTGCTGCTCTGCGCCATGGAGTCTCCCGCGCTGACCGAGGGGGAATTCCTGGCCCTCGACGCCGCGTTCCACCTGGCCCTGGCCACCGCATCGGGTAACCAGGTCGTGACCGCCACGATGGCGGGGCTGCGCAGTGCCATCGAGGGCTATGTGCGGGCGGGGGCGACCAGCCTCGCTTCCTGGCCCGACACCTCCGCCCGGCTCCGCGCCGAACACCGCGCGATCCTCGGCGCGATCGTGGCCGGCGATCCCCCGGCCGCCCGCAGGCTCGTACAGTCCCATATCGCGGGTTACTACGCGGAAACCCACCTCGCCAACCACCTGCCCGACCTCTTCGCCAACGACCACACGGATGCCAACGGGCACCCGGTGGCCCGATAGAAAGGACCCTTCGACCATGGTTCAACGACGCATCCCGAAGATCAAAGACCTTGCCCCGCTGATGCACTTCAAGACCCCCGAGCTGAACGCGAAGAAGCGCCGCCTCGAGGGCGCGCTCACCATCTACGACCTCCGCGACATCGCCAAGAAGCGCACCCCCAAGGCCGCGTTCGACTACACCGACGGCGCCGCCGAGGCCGAGCTGTCGCTGGGCCGTGCCCGCCAGGCCTTCGAGGACATCGAGTTCAACCCGTCGATCCTGCGGGACGTGTCGGCCGTGTCGACCGGCTGGGACGTGCTCGGCGCCCCGGTGGCCCAGCCCTTCGGCATCGCCCCGACCGGGTTCACCCGGATGATGCAGACCGAGGGTGAGATCGCGGGCGCCCACGTCGCGGCCCGGGCCGGCATCCCCTTCTCCCTGTCGACCATGGGCACCACGTCGATCGAGGACGTCAAGGCCGCGAACCCCCACGGGCGCAACTGGTTCCAGCTCTACATGTGGAAGGACCGCGACCGCTCGATGGCGCTCGTGGACCGGGCCGCGAAGGCCGGCTACGACACCCTGCTGGTGACTGTGGACGTGCCCGTGGCCGGCGCGCGCCTGCGCGACAAGCGCAACGGTTTCTCGATCCCGCCGGCCCTGACCGCCGGAACGGTCATCAACGCACTGCCGCGGCCGGAGTGGTGGATCAACTTCCTCACCACCGAACCGCTCGCCTTCGCCAGCCTCGACCGCTGGAGCGGCACAGTCGCCGACCTGCTCGACACGATGTTCGACCCCACCGTCACCTTCGAGGACCTGGCCTGGATCAAGGCGCAGTGGCCGGGCAAGATCGTCGTCAAGGGCGTACAGAGCCTGGCGGATGCGCGCACGCTCGCCGACCTCGGCGTGGACGGCATCATCCTCTCCAACCACGGCGGGCGCCAGCTCGACCGCGCCCCGATCCCGTTCCACCTGCTGCCGCACGTCGTGCGCGAGGTCGGTAACGAATACGAGGTGCACCTGGACACGGGCATCATGAGCGGCGCCGACATCGTCGCGTCCGTCGCCCTCGGCGCCCGCTTCACCCTGGTCGGCCGCGCCTACCTCTACGGCCTGATGGCCGGCGGCGAGGCCGGCGTCGACCGGGCCGTCCAGATCCTCTCCGAGCAGGTCTCCCGCACCATGCGACTGCTCGGCGTGAACAGCCTGGAGGAGCTCGAGCCGGGCCACGTCACCCAGCTCGCACGCCTCGGCCGCATCGCGCAGCCGGTGGCGGCATCCGTCGGCGTGTAGCGCCGTGGCCGCCCGCCCGGCCGAACCTCGGCGAGTGTCGCCGTTTGTGCCGAGCTGACCCGTTCCCGCGGGTCGACTCGGCACAGGCGGGACAACTCGGCGGCTCGGCTACGCGGCGGCGAGCTCCGCGAGCACGGCGGCCAACTGCTCGACCGCCCAGTCGAGGTCGGCCTCGGAGACCACGATCGGCGGGGCCAGCCGGATGGTGAAGCCGTGGGTGTCCTTCGCGAGCAGGCCGCGGGCCAGGAGGGCCTCGCAGACCACCCGGCCGGAGGCCAGCGTCGGGTCGATATCGATGCCGGCCCAGAGGCCGGCGCCACGCACGGCCACGACGCCCTGGCCGATCAATCCGGTCAACCCGTCGTGCAGGCGGGCGCCGAGAACGCGCGCTCGCTCCTGCAGTTCGCCGGTGGCCAGCAGTTTCACCACGGCGAGGCCGACGGCCGCCGCCAGCGGGTTGCCGCCGAAGGTCGAACCGTGCTCGCCGGGGCGGAGCACGCCGAGGATGTCCCGATTGCCGACGACCGCCGAGACCGGCACGATGCCGCCGCCGAGTGCCTTGCCGAGCAGGTAGAGGTCAGGAACGACGCCCACCAGGTCGCAGGCGAAGGTCGCGCCCGTGCGGCCGAGGCCGGACTGGATCTCGTCGGCGATGAACAGCACATTGTGGCGGTTCGTGATTTCGCGCACGGCCGGCAGGTAGTCGGCCGGCGGCACGACGATGCCGGCCTCGCCCTGGATGGGTTCGAGCAGCACCGCGACCGTGTTCGCGTCGATCGCGGCCTCGAGGGCCGCGGCGTCCCCGTAGGGAACCGTGCGGAACCCCGGCGTGAACGGCCCGAAATCCTTACGGGCCGACTCGTCGTCAGAGAAGCTGATGATCGTGGTGGTGCGGCCGTGGAAGTTCTCCCCGGCCACGATGATGTTCGCCATCCCGGCGGCGACGCCCTTGACCCGGTAGCCCCAGGCGCGGGCCACCTTGATGCCGGACTCCACCGCCTCGGCGCCCGTGTTCATCGGCAGGACCATGTCCTTGCCGGAGAGCTCGGCGAGCGCGGTCACGAACGGGCCGAGCTGGTCGTTGTGGAAGGCGCGGCTGGTGAGCGTGATGCGGCCCAGTTGCTCGCGAGCGGCGTCCAACAGGAGCGGGTTGGAGTGGCCGAAGTTGACCGCGGAGTACGCGGCCAGGCAGTCCAGGTAGCGGCGGCCGTCGACATCCGTCACCCACGCGCCGTCGCCGGACGCGACGACCACGGGCAGCGGATGATAGTTGTGGGCCGCGTGCTCGTCTTCCAGCGCGATATACGCGGCCGGTCCGAGCGCGGCGGCCGGGGCGGTGGCCTGGTCGGTCATCTGGTCGGTGGCCTGGTCGGTCATCGGCGCAGCTCCAGGGTGCAGCACTTCACTCCTCCTCCACCGAGCAGCAGCTCGGACAGGTCGACCCCGATCGGGTTGAAGCCGCGGGCGCGCAGCTGGGCCTCGAAGCCCTTCGCCCGCGCGGCGATGACCACGTTGTAGCCGTCGGAATAGGAGTTGAGGCCGAGGATGGCCGCGTCCTCCTCGGCGACGATGATGGCGTCCGGGAATCGCTCGCGCAGGATGGCCAGGCTCGGCTCGTCGAACGCGCTCGGCAGGTAGGCGATCTCACCGTTGCCCGTGGCCGGCGACGCGTCGAGCACGGCGATGGCCGTGTCGAGGTGGTAGAAGCTCGGATTGATCAGGTTGAGCGTGATCACGGGGCGGCCGTAGATCGCCGACACCTCTTCATGGCTGTTCGAGGCGCTGCGGAACCCGGTGCCCGCGAGGATCACGTCGCCCACGAGCAGGAAGTCGCCCTCGCCCTCGTTGATCTCCGCCGGCACGCGCACGTCGAAGCCGTTGGCGCCGAACCAGTCCATGTAGGCCGAACCTTCCGGCTGGCGTTCGGCGTAGGTGAAGGCCGCGCCGTAGGCGATGTTGTCGATGACGAATCCACCATTGGCCGCGTAGACCATGTCCGGCAGGCCGTCGACGGGGTCGATCAGGTGCACGTCGAAGCCGAGGCCGACATAGGTGTCGTACAGCGTCTGCCACTGGGCGACGGCGAGCGCGGTGTCCGTCGGGATGGCGGGATCCATCCAGGGGTTGATGCGGTAGACGACGGAGAAGAAGTCGGGCTTGCACATCAGCACGGTGCGCTTGACGGGCGTGCGCACGGGCAGGGCCGGCGAGACGAGCTCGTCCAGGTTCGGGGCGGTGAGGTTGGTCGTCATGGTGACTCCTTCGGCGGCCATCCGCCCTCTTCGGGTGAGGTCGGCTGGCGGGGTGGATGGCGGACCAGGTCACTCACGAGAGCTCTGCCGGCACGAAACGCCTGGGCAGAGACGCCATGCTTAGTCTCACACAGCACGAATCGGATGTGCACCCCACTCTGCGCCGAAAACGTGCGCGCGTCCGGCCCCTCACGCAGTTTTCCGCCACACCGGGCGATGACGGATGCCGCACGTTCGCCCGTAGATCCGCTCGCCACGGCGCAGCTATCCAGTGAATTGCGCTATCGGGCGCGGGTTTTCTGCGTTCATGAGTGCGCCAGCGCAACGATGCCCCCTAGACTCTCGGCATGGACAACCTCGACCGTGGCATTCTCGACCTGCTCCGCCAGAACGCCCGGGCGGGCTACGGCGATATCGGCTCGGTCGTCGGACTCTCGGCGTCGGCCGTGAAACGCCGGGTCGACCGGCTCGTGGCCGACCGCGTCATCCGCGGTTTCACCATCCAGGTGGATCCGGCCATCGACGGCATGAGCACCGAGGCCTACGTCGAGCTGTTCTGCCGCGGCACCGTGGCGCCCGAGGAATTGTTGCGAATCCTGTCCGGGGTGCCGGAGGTCGTGGACGCCGGAACCGTCACGGGCAGCGCCGACGCCATCGTGCACATCCGGGCCCGGGACATCCCAGGTCTGGAGGCGGCGCTGGAAAAGGTGCGTCTGGCACCCAACGTGGACCACACCCGCAGCGCGATCGTGCTCTCCCGGCTGATCCACCGGTCCGCCGAGTAGCCGCGCGGCTCCCAGCAGGATCGGACCGGCCGGCGCCGAGGGCATCAGCGCGGCGCGTGTCGCTAGCCCGGCACCGGGACGGGGCGCCGGGTCACGGGGGCCAGCAGGTGGATCAGGGCGACCGCCGCGACCGATCCGGCGCAGAGGATGCCGGCAAGCACCACGATCTGGAACCGCCCGGCCTCGAGCGGCGAGGCGCCACCGAAAATCGCTCCCACGAAGGCCCCGGGCAGCGTGACCAGCCCGGTGGTCTTCGTCTGGTCGGTCGAGGGGATCAGAGCGAAGTACACCGCGCGGCGGGCCAGTTCCCGGGTGGACTGGCGCGGGGTGGCGCCGAGGGCCAGCCAGCCCTCGACCTCCTCCCAGTGCTCGGTCACGCCCTCGGTGAAGCGCCGGCCGGAGAGCGTGGCGATCGACATGGCGTTGCCGATGATGATGCCACCGAACGACAACACGTAGCGCGGCGTGAACTCGAGCGCGCCGGTGCCGAAGACCACGAGGAGGGTGACCATCACGCCCAGGCCCATCGAGGCGGCCACCCAGGCCGCGTGCCGCCGGGTGGCGCCGATCCGGCGGGTGACCGTGCCGACCGCCGCGGTGAACATGACCGCCAGACCCACGCCGACCCAGAACGGGTCGGAGATGATGCCGCTGAGGATCAGGCTGATCGCGGCGAGCTGCAGGGCGCCGCGCAGCACGGCGAGGGCCGGCGCGAACGGATGCGACACGCGGTAGCCGCGCAGCACCAGCGTGACGATCGCGATAAGCAGCGCGATCCCGAGCAGGGTCGGCGCGAGTCCGGCCATCTGGGCGGGGAGGTCGCGGGGCCAGGTCACGTGACGAGCCTAGCGAGCCGCCGCGCCCGGCAGGCCCCGGTGATCGGAACCCGCCAACGACTGGGCTCCGTCAGCGCGCAGGAGAGGCGCCGGCGATCGTGCGGACGGCCCTGGGCATCCGTTGAGGCCGCCAGTGCCCGAGAAAGCTAGCCGTCGTACGAGGCGGCGAGGCGGCGGAAGCCCTCATCGAGGCTCACCGCGGGCGTCCACTGCAGCTCGGACCGGGTGCGGCGCTGGTCGAACCAGTGCGCGGTCGAGAGTTGCTCGGCCAGGAACCGGGTCATCGGCGGCTCGTCGGCGCCCGGACGGATGCGCCAGGCCACCTCGATCAGCGCCCCCGCACCGCGGGCGACCCCGGCCGGGACCCGCCAGGCCGGCGCCGGCACGCCGGCGGCCCGGCACATGCCCGCGAGCAGTTCGGCGACCGGCCGCGGCTCCCCGTTCGTGATCACGTAGGAGCGGCCGTGCACGGCGTCGGCCCGATCGAGGGCTGCCGCGATGGCCGTGGCGGCGTTGTCGATGTAGGTGGTGTCGATCAGGGCGGCGCCGTGGCCGAGCAGCGGCAGGCGTCCGGCGCGGGCGCGCTCGACGATCCGGGCCACGAGCTGGGTGTCTCCCGGGCCCCAGACCAGGTGCGGCCGCACGGCGACCACGCGCAGGGCGGCCGAATCCGCGGCGAGGGCGACCAGTTCGGCCTCGGCCTTGGTGCGGGCGTAGGGACCGCGGGCCCGGGCCGGGTCGGCCGGCTCGGCGTCGCTGCCGACAATGGATGCCCCGGCGTGGGCGACCGAGGGCGACGACACGAAGACGAAGCGGGAGGCTCCGGCATCCGTGGCCGCGGCCAGCAGGGTGCGCGTGCCGCCCACGTTCACGGCGGCGAACTCGGCCGGGCTGCCGGCCAGGGACACCTTGGCGGCCAGGTGCACGACCGCGTCCATTCCGGCGACGGCGCGCCGGGCCTCGGCGGGGGCGGTGACCGAGCCGAGCAGGTCGGTCACGCCGGGCACGCCCGACGGGCGGCGCTGGAAGGCGCGCACCTCGTGTCCGGCGGCCGCGATCTCGGCCGCGACGGCCCGGCCGAGGAAGCCGCTGGCCCCGGTGACGAGCACCCTCACGGCAGCGCCGTCGGTGAAACTGCGCTGCGCGGGCGCTGCGCCGCTGCGCGCGCGGCGTGCCGGCAGCGCAGCGGCGCAGCCTGCGCGTGACGCGTGAGTGGCCTCACGGGCGGGTCATCCGCGCGCCGGAGAGGATGCCGCCGGCCCAGCGCCCCAGCCGAGTGCGGTCGATCTTCGAGTTGTGACGGATGTCCGTGGGCAGGTGCGGCACGACCAGCACCGCGGCCAGCGGCAGCCCCGCGACGGCACGAACGGCGGCGGCCAGCCCGGGGTCGGCCAGCGCGACCCGGCGGGTCGGCGTGCGGGTCTCGACCACGGCGACCACCTGCTGGGTGCCGGCCGGCCCGACCCCGACGACGGCGGCCCGGGCCACCGCTGCGACGGACTCGATACGCTGCTCGGGACCGACCGGGGTCACGACGCCGGTCGCCGTCGTGATCACATGCGGCAGGCGCCCTTCCACCCAGAGGCGTCCGGCGGCGTCGAAGTGTCCGACGTCGCCTGTGCGGTGCCAGCGTTCACCGGGCACGGCGCCGCTGCGGGCGGCCCGGTCGGTCAGCCACAGGCGGTCGTAGTGGTCCTCGACGTGTGGCGCGGAGACCACGATCTCGCCGGTGACCCCGGCGGCCTCCAACAGCTCGCCGGTGGCGTGCCCCCGGGCGTCGAGGGCACTCGTGCGGATGCGCGTGGTCGCCGTCGCGCGGCCGACGCAGACCCCGCCGGGGCCGGCCGGGGCATCCGTCGCCGTGGCCATCGCCGTCGCCTCGCGGATGCCGTCGAGCGAAATGTCGGCCATCAGCAGCCCCTCGGTCATGCCGTAGGGCGTGTGTGCGGAGGCCGACGGCATCAGCCGGGCCGCGGCCGCGAGCAGCGGCTCGGAGACGGGGGCACCGGCGGAGAGAAAGCTCGTCACGCCGGCGAGGCTGACCTGGTCGGCGGCGGTCAGGCTGCCGGCGGTGGCCACGACATTGGCCAGCGCGGCCGGTGACAGGAACACCACGGCCGCGTCGATGGCGGCGACCGCGGCGGCGACGGATGCGGCGGTCAGGGTCTTCGGCTTCGTCACGTCCATGTCCGGGGTCACCGAGCGGGCGCCGAGGGCCGGGCCGAGCAGCGCGAACGGGGCGAAGCCGGCCACCAGGCCGGTACCGCGGCCCACGCCGTACTGCGCGAACAGCGCGTGGCTGACCGCGGCGAGCTGGCCGTGCGTGTAGACGACGCCCTTGGCCGGCCCGGTCGAGCCGGAGGTGAACAGCACGGCGGCAGTGTCTCCGGGTTCCGGCGGCGGCGGAAGCTGCTCGTCCACGCCGAGCGCGATCAGCTCGGCGAGGGTGGCGGAGATGTCGAGGGCGCGCATGGCGGCGCGGGGAAACCGCGCCACGGAGATCTTCTGGCCGGGCCAGTCGAGGGCCCGGGCGGCGAGCAGCCCGGGGGCGGCGCCGATCACGTGGTCGGGGCGCGCGCCGCGCACGGCGCGGGTCAGCCCGCGTAGGCCGAGGCCGGCATCCGCGACTATCACGATCGCGCCGATCCGCACGCAGGCGTAGAGCACCGCGGTCAGGTCGGCGCCGGGCGGGACGAGCAGCGAAACCCGGTCGCCTTTCCGCACGCCGATCCGGTCGAGGCCGCAGGCGAGCTGCCGCACCCGCCGGGAGAGCAGTCGCCAGCTGACGACGCGGGGTGCACCGCCCCCGGGCGGGGCCATGTCGATCAGCGCGGTCTCGTCGCTGTTCTGCAGTTCGTCCAGGTAGTGCCAGAGCGGATGCCGCTCGCCGGCCGCCCAGCCGCCCACACCCGGTTCGACCGGAACGTCAACCTGAGGGGCAGCGGAGGCGATTGCAGCGGCAGGCACGGCACGGTCGCCGAGCCAGGTCAGGGCGGCCGCGGCGTAGTCGACGTCTTCCATGACGAGATGCCCGGCGCCCTCGAAGCGATGCACGTCCGCGTGCGGCAGGCGGTCCACGAGGTCGTCGAGGTAGCGATCGCTGAAGATCGGGTCGGTCGGGCCCCAGAGCATCAGGGCCGGTACGGTCAGGTCCCGGATGCCGCCGGAGATGCGGGCGAGTTCGGCCGCGCTTTCGTGTGAGCCATGCACCGGGATGTCGGCGACGAACGCGCCGATCCCGCCGCGGCGGGCCGCGCCGCGGTAGGGCGCGCGATACGCCTGCTTCACCGCGGCCGGAAGCGGCGGGTGCGCCAGTGCCAGGGTCGTCTCCAGAAACGCCGGCGTGGCCACGGTGCCGGAGCCGAGCACGCTGCTCCGCAGGGCCAGCCGCAGCGGGGCCGGCACCGGCGCATCGCCCGGCTGGTGCACGGCCGTGTTGAGCAGCATGACCCCGGCGAGCACGTCCGGGTGGTCGACGGCCCAGCCGAGCGAGATCGACCCGCCCCAGTCGTGACCGAAGGTGACCACCGGGCCGGCCAGGCCGAGGGTGTCGGTCAGCTCGCCCAGGTCCCGCACGCGGGTGGCGAGCGGGCGCACCGCGCCGCTCCGCTCGGAGAAGCCCATCTCGAGCTGGTCGGCGGCGATGACGCGCCAAACCTCGCCGCCGTGCCCGGCCGCATCCGTCGCCGCCGTGATGAACTCGCGCCACAGGTAGGACCAGGTGGGGTTACCGTGCACGCAGAGCACCGTGCCCACGGGGGTCACGCCCAGCTCGGCGAGACGCTCCGCGTTGTCGAGCAGGTGCCAGGTGCGGGTGACCGGATGCCCGGAGGCGGTCGACACGACCGGCACCAGGCGCGAGAACGCGGCATCGAGCCCCGCCAGGCCGGCCGGCGGCAGGGAAGCGGGCGCCGGCGTCGCGGCGGCGCGCGGGAGACGGTAGGACACGGGCGCAGAGCCGCGCTTCACCAGGCGAGTTCCATCATGGCCGTGTTCAGGCCACTGCCGACGCCCATCAGCAGCACCCGATCGCCGGTCCTGAGCCGCGCGGCCTCCTCGGCCAGGGTGATCGGGATCGACGCGGGCCCCACATTGCCGTACAGCGGGTAGGTGAGCGGCACCCGGCTGCGGTCCAGCCCGGTCGCCTTCACGATCGCGTCAGTGTGCACATCCGAGACCTGGTGCAGGATGTACCGGTCCATGCCCGACCAGTTCCAGTCGCGTTTGGCCTCGGTCCAGGCCGAAACGACGAGCTCCATGCCGCCCTTGAGCAGCGCCTTGGCGTCGGTGAACATGCCGTCGACGCTGCCGACGCAGAGGCCGTTGAACTCGGTGGCGGCGCGGGCCACGCCGCCGAGGATGCGGTGCCCTTCCGGATGCGCGTCGGCCCGACCGAGCACGGCCGCGGCCGCGCCGGAGCCGAGCGTCAGGCTCGCGAACTCGCTCATGAAGTCCTTGCGGTTGATGTCCGGGCGGCCGAGGCGCTCGATCGTGTTGGTCTGGATCTCGTCGGCGTCCTCCCCGTCGATGATCACGGCGTACTGCACCTGGCCGGAGTCGATCAGCTGTGCGGCCAGGGTCATGCCGTTGACGAAACCGAGGCAGGCGTTCGCGATGTCGAAGTTCGTGGCCGAGGAGGGCAGGCCGAGGCCGTGGTGGATGCGCACGGCGACCGAGGGCTCGAGGTGCTTGCGGGTCACCGAGGTGTTGATCATCAGACCGACCTGGCCCGGCTGGATGCCGGCGGCGGCCAGGGCGCGCTTGCCGGCCGTGACGGCCGCGTCGTCGAAGGCCTGGCCGGGCGCCCAGTTACGGCGCTCGTGCACGCCCGCCACCCGCTGGAGCAGGCCGCTCGGCAGCTTCAGCCGTTTGAGGGCCGGCTGCAGGCGACGATCGATGTCCACCGAGGTCGTGACCTGCGGGGCGAGCTCGGTCGCCACCGACAGCAGGGCGACATTGCGGTGCGTCGTCGTTGCGTTACCGTCCAACTGTGGATCCCCTGTCGAATTGCAGCAGTGGTCAGCCACGCCTCGATCATTGTGCACCAGAAGCCTGATCGTTGTCCGCACTCCTGCTGGTGCAGTCGACCGCAGACTGCGGCCATCACAGACCTATTTTAGCCTTGTGGTCGGCCGTCGTCGCACGGGCCGCAGCCCGGCCCCTAGATGATCCCCTCGGAGAGCGTGCTCGGGTTGCCGAAGCGGTGCGCCGTGATCGAGATCGCCTGCTCGCGCAGGAACGGGAGCAGCTCGACCCGGCCGGCCTGGGTGACGGGGTGTGCGTACACCGCGATGTCCGGGCTGCCGCCGAGCGCGTGGGCCAGGCGGGAGGCCTCCGCCTGCGCCCCTGTCAGGCGGTCCCCGCCGATCAGGCGCACCCGGCTGGTGCGGATGCCACCGGCCTGGGCCCGCTCCAGCCATTCGTCGTCGCTCTCGACCGCGACCGCGATCTCGCGCTCGGCGAGTACGTTGCGCACCATCGGCGGCACCGGGATGGCGCTGGAGACCTCGAACGACGCCGTCGACAGGGTCGCGGCAATGATCACGCGCAGCAGGTCGGCGAGGGTGCCGGCCTCGGTCAGGCGCACGGTGACGGGCAGCGGGCGGTAGCGGAACAGGTTGCGTTCGAGACCGAGGTCTGAGACGTCCCTGACCGCGCCGAACTCGTCGCGCCAGGCCAGCGCGTCACTCAGCGCCGACCGGCGCAGCACGTCGAAGTCCGCGTAGTCGAGCACGGTCTGCGCCGCCTCTATCAGGGCGGTGACGGTCTGGTCGAGGCCGCGCAGGTGGAGTGTCGAGCTGTTGCGGCCGGCTTCGCTCACCCAGCTGCCGAACCCGTACAGGTAGTTCGGTCCGCCGGCCTTGGTTCCCGGGCCCACGGCCGAGCGCTTCCAGCCGCCGAAGGGCTGGCGCTGCACGATCGCGCCGGTGATGCCGCGATTCACGTAGAGGTTTCCGGCCTCGATCGTGTCCAGCCATTCGGTCAGCTCGGCCGGGTCGAGCGAGTGCAGCCCCGAGGTGAGGCCGTAGTCGACCGCGTTCTGGAAACGGATGGCCTCCGCCAGGTTGCGGGCGTGCATCACCCCGAGCACGGGCCCGAAGAACTCGGTCAGGTGCACGTAGGAGCCGGGCAGCACCCCGGTGCGGATGCCCGGCGACCAGAGGGCGCCGGACTCGTCGAGCTGCTGGGGCTCGACCAGCCACTTTTCACCGACGCCGAGCGTGGTGAGGGCGTGGCGCAGCTTGCCCTCGGCCGGCTCGATCAGGGGGCCCATCTGGGTGACCGGGTCGGAGGGGCGGCCGACGCGCAGGGAGGTCGCGGCATCCGTCAACTGACTGATGAAGCGCTCCGATTTGGCGACCGATCCGACCAGGATGACCAGGCTCGCAGCCGAGCACTTCTGCCCGGCGTGCCCGAAGGCGCTCTTGATGACATCGGCGGCGGCGAGGTCGAGGTCGGCGGAGGGAGTGACGATAATGGCGTTCTTGCCGCTTGTCTCGGCCAGGAGGGGCAGGTCCTCGCGGAAACTGCGGAACAGCTGCGCGGTCTCGTAGCCCCCGGTCAGGATGACGCGGTCGACAGCCGGGTGCGAGATCAGGCGGGTACCCAGTTCCCGGTCGGCGAGGTCCACGAGCACGAGCAGGTCGCGCGGCACGCCGGCTTCCCAGAGCGCCTCGACCATGACCGCGCCGGAACGCTGGGCAAGCTTGGCGGGCTTGACGATGACGCCGGAGCCGGCCGCGAGGGCGGCGAGCACGCCGCCGGCGGAGATGGCTACCGGGAAATTCCACGGCGGGGTGACTACGGTCAGCTTCGAGGGCACGAAGATCGCGCCTTGCACGGCGTCGAGGTCGCGGGCCCGTTCGGCGTAGTAGTGGGCGAAGTCGATCGCTTCGCTGACCTCGGGGTCACCCTCGGCGATGGTCTTACCGGTTTCGGCGGCCATCACCTCGACCAGGCGGTCGCGGTTCGCGGCGAGCGCGAGCCCGGCCCGGTGCAGCACTGCGGCGCGCTCCGCTCCGGTGCGCTGCCCCCAGGCGGCGCCGCAGACCGCCGCGGCCTCGATCAGGCGGTCCAGCTCGGCCGGGTCGCTGACCCGGGCGTCACGGATGGCGTCCAGCCCCAGCGTGGATGTCTCGACCCGGCTCAGGATGTGACGACCCCAGGCCCGGTTCGCGGGCAGGGACGGGTCCGTGTCGGGTTCGTTGTGGAAACCGGCGTGCGGCAGGCTCTCGATCGAGCCGCGGGTGAGCCCGAGCACGGCTGCGGTGAGCCCGATGCCGGACTCGTCTCCGAATTCATCCTCGTCATCGCCGGATTCGCTTGCGGGGACCTCGCCGCGGCCGGCCGCATCGAGCTGGGTGACCTGGGTGCGGTCCTGGCGGCGGTTCGGCTGCGGGACGACCGCGTCGAGGCCCGCGAGAGAGGCCAGGAACCGCTCCTTCTCGCGGTCGAAGAGCTGCGGGGAACTCGTCAGCTCGAACACCGCCGACATGAAGTTGTCCTGGCTGGCGTTCTCCTCGAGGCGGCGGATCAGGTAGCTGATGGCCACGTCGAATTCGGCCGGGTTCACGACGGGCGTGTAGAGCAGGAGGCGGCCGACGTCGCGGCTCACGGCCTCGGCCTGGCTGGTGGCCATGCCCAGCAGCATCTCGAACTCGACCCGGTCGTCCACGCCGCGCTTCGTGGCCAGGAGGTGAGCCCAGGCCACGTCGAAGAGGTTGTGGCCGGCGACGCCGATCTTGACGGCATCCGTGTTCTGCGGGGTGAAGGCCCAGTCGAGCACGCGCTTGTAGTTCGTGTCGCTGTCCTGTTTGGTGGAGTAGGTCGCCAGCGGCCAGTCGTGCACGGCGGAGTCGACGTGTTCCATGGCCAGGTTGGCGCCCTTGACGACGCGCACCTTGATCGGGGCTCCGCCCGCGGCCCGGCGGCCCTGTGCCCAGTGGGTGAGTCCCTGCAGGGCCCCGAGGGCGTCGGGCAGGTAGGCCTGCAGCACGATGCCGGCCTCCAGGTGGCGCAGCTGGGGTTGGTCGAGGATGCGCTCGAACACCGCGATGGTGAGATCGAGGTCGCGGTACTCCTCCATGTCGAGATTGATGAACTTGGCCCCGGTGGTGGAGCCGCCCCCGGTGGTCGAACCGCCCCCCGCCGCCAGCTCGTAGAGCGGGGTCAGGCGTTCGACGACGCGGTCGACGGCCTCGTCGAAGGACCACATCGACAGCTGGCTGGCGATGGAGGAGACCTTGATCGAGACGTAGTCCACGTCGTCGCGGGCCAGCAGGGCACGGGTTCCCTCGAGGCGGCGCAGCGCCTCCTTCTCCCCGAGAACGGCCTCGCCGAGCAGGTTGATGTTGAGCCGGTTGCCGGACTCGCGCAGGTGGGCGATCGCCGGACCGAGCTTCTCGGGCGTGGCGTCCACGACCAGGTGCCCGACCATCTGGCGCAGCACCTTCCGCGCGGCGGGGATGACCACCCAGGGCACCACCGGGCCGAGCACGCCGCCGAGGCCGATGGCCCCGCGCAGGTAGGAGGGCAGGAAGCCGGGCGCCTGTCTCGCAACCTTCTGCAGGTTGTAGCCGGCGACCATGAGGTCTTCCGGACGCATGACGCCGTCGACGAAGCCCACGGTGAAGTCGAGCCCGTTCGGGTCTTTCAGCACACCGGCGAGGCGCTGGGCCGACAGGTCGGCGGGGATCGTGGCGCTCTCGGCGAGCCACTTCTGCACGAGGGCGACCACATCGGCGCTGAGATCGTGCTGCACGGATGGAGTGGAGTTGGTCATGGTCACGAGGCTAGTTCTTTCGTTCACGGCGGACGGCTAATTTCAGTGTGAGGTTTTCGTTCCTTTAGCAAAAGCGAATCTTTATGATCGATATTGATTAGCATTTATGATCAGTATTGAGACGATCGAGGAGAGTGACGGATGCTGGATGTGCGCCGACTGCGTCTGCTGCACGAGCTCAAGATCCGCGGCACCCTGGCGGGAGTCGCCGAGGCCCTCGCTTACAGCCCGTCCGCCGTGTCGCAGCAGCTCGCGCTACTGGAGAAAGAGGCCGGGGTTCCCCTGTTGCAGAAGGTCGGGCGCCGGGTGCGGCTCACCCCACAGGCCGAGGTTCTGGTGCTGCACACGACCTACCTGCTCGAACGGCTGGAACTGGCCGAGGCGGAGATGACCGCGTCGCTGACGACCGTGTCCGGCACGGTGCGCGTGGCCCTGTTCCAGTCCGCGGCGCACGCCCTCATCCCTCAGGCCCTCACGTTGCTCGCCGAGGAGTTCCCCGAGCTGCGGGTCGAAGTCACCGAGCGCGAGCCGGAGCGCGGCCTGTTCGAGGTGTCTGCGCGCGATTTCGACCTCGTGCTCGCCGAACAGTATCCCGGGCACACCCGGGTGCACTGGCCTGACCTGGACCGCGTGAACCTGGCGACGGATGCGCTCCGGCTGGCCGTTCCGCCCTCGCGCGGCGGCCGCGCGGCGGCAGCGTCGCTTGCCGACGCCGCCGATCTGCCCTGGGTGATGGAGCCGGAGGGAACCGCCTCGCGGCACTGGGCAACCCAGCTCTGCCGGTCGGCGGGATTCGAGCCCGACGTGAGGTTCGAGACGGCCGACCTGATCGCACACATCCGCCTGATCGAATCCGGCAATGCCGTCGGCATCCTGCCGGACCTGATCTGGGCCGGGGAGACGCCGACCGTCCGCGGTGTCGAGCTTCCCGGCGGGCCGCTCCGCACCGTCTTCTCCTCGGCCCGGCGCTCGAGTGCCAGCCGACCGGGCGTGCTCGCCGTGCGCGACGCCCTGGCCCGCGCCGTGGAACTGGTCGCCGCCCCCCCCGACTCGTCCGTGACCGGCACCGACGGCTGCAACCGGCTCGTCGGCACCTGGTCGATGAGCGGCGACACCGTCGAGTTCGGCACGTTCGAACGTGCCGACTGACCCGGCCGCGCCGGCAGGCTGCGCGGGCCCGACGCCCCGGGCTGGTCTCGGTTCCTGAGTAGTCTCGGTGCATGAGCGAACCCACACACGATGTCGTGATCATCGGCGGCGGCCACAACGGCCTGACCGCCGCCGCCTATCTGGCCCTGGCCGGTAAGAGCGTTCTCCTACTCGAGCAGGGCGAACTCGTCGGAGGCGCGGCCATCTCAGCCCAGGCCTTCCCCGGCGTCGACGCGCGGCTCTCGCGCTACTCCTACCTGGTCAGCCTGCTGCCGCAGCGGATCATCGACGAGCTCGGTCTCGAGATCGGGCTGGCCCGGCGCCGGTACTCCTCATACACCCCCGATCCGGCCGACACCCGAACCGGACTCCTGGTCGACCGCGGCGACGAGCCGGCCACCCGCGCCAGCTTCGACCGGGTCGGCGCGGCCGCGGATTTTTCCGCCTGGAATGCCTTCTACCGTGACACGGAGAGCGTTGCCCGGGCGATCTTCCCCACCGTCTGCGAGCCGCTGCCCACCCGCTCGGAGGCCAGGACCCTGCTCGGAGACGACAGGCTCTGGGAGCAGTTCTTCGAGCGGCCGCTCGGCGGTGCGCTCCGTGATCGCTTCCAGAACGACCTCGTGCGCGGGGTGGTCGCCACCGACGGCCTGATCGGCACCTTCACGTCGCTGGACAGTCCGGAGCTCAACGCGAACCGCTGCTTCCTCTACCACGTCATCGGCAACGGCACCGGGGACTGGGACGTGCCGGTCGGCGGCATGGGCGCCGTCTCCGGCGAGCTGGAGAAGGCCGCCCGGCAGGCCGGCGCCCGGATCGTGACGGAGGCCGAGGTCACCGGCGTCACGCCGGAGGGCGAGGTGAGCTACCGGCACCGCGGCGTCCTGCGGGTCGTTCAGGGTGCGCACGTGCTTGCCAACGTGGCCCCGTGGGTGCTGCGGGGTCTCCTCGGCGAGGCCGCGCCGGCATCCGTGCGCCTCGACGTCGAGCCGGGTGCCGGCCCGGGCGCCGGCTGGAGCGCGGGGCCCGACGCCAAACCGGAGGGCGCGCAGGTCAAGGTGAACCTGCTGCTCCGCCGACTGCCGCTGCTGCGCGACGAGGCCGTGTCCCCCGAGGCCGCGTTCGGCGGCACCTTCCACATCAATGAGACCCTGACCCAGCTGGAGAGCGCCTACGACCAGGCCGACCACGACGGCTTCCCCGAGTTGCTGCCCTGCGAGATCTACTGCCACTCGCTCAGTGACCCGAGCATCCTCTCCCCCGAGCTCGTCGCCGCCGGCGCGCAGACCCTCACGGTGTTCGCGCTGCACGCCCCGCACCGCTGGCTCACCGAGGAGAACAACGACGTCAGCCGCGACCGGCTGCAAGCCGCCGTTCTGGCGTCGCTGAATTCCGTTCTGGCCGAACCCATCGAGGACCTCTTGCTGACCGATGCCGACGGCCGGCCCTGCATCGAGACGAAGACCACGCTCGACCTGGAGCACGCCCTCAACCTCCCCGGCGGCAACATCTTCCACGGTCCTCTGGAATGGCCGTTCCTCGAGGATGACGCGCCGCGATCCACCGCGGCCGAGCGGTGGGGGGTGGCGACGGAGCATCCGCGGATTCTGATCTGTGGGGCGGGTGCCAGACGCGGCGGCGGCGTCAGCGGCATCGGTGGTCACAATGCGGCGATGGCGGTGCTCGAGGGGTAGGCGCCGGGTCCCGGCCCGAGGGCGTGGCTGTTGGTCCCCGCCCGGAGAAGGGCATAGTTTTGGACTGAGGCCCGTGCCTCACTCACCGTGGAGGTTCGCATGTCATTCAAGCCAACCGGACGCCTTGCCTATCGCGAAGACGGTCTGTACCTCATGCTCGACCGGCTCTTCAGCGCGTCGAAGGAAGACGTGTGGGCGAGCGTGAGCCGGTCCGCCGGCCTCCACGGCTGGATCGGAACCTACACGGGTGCTCCCGAGACCGGCGCCGTGCGCTTCAAGTTGGACGAAGCGGATGCCGAGTGGGAATACGTGAGCATCATCAAGTGCATCCCGCCGAAGCGGTTCACCGCCGACATCGGCGAGGGTGCCGCCGCCCGGCACGTGATCCTGCACCTCGTCGAGGGGGCGGGGATGACCACCCTCACCTTCGGCCAGCGCCTGCACTCCGCCGCCGAGGCCGCCACCGTCGGCCCGTTCTGGGACTACTACTTCGACCGCCTCGTGGCGGCGCGCACCGGCCAGCCGATACCCGCCCGGACCCACTACAAGCCCCACGTCGAGTACTACAGTGAGCTCATCCCGCCCAAGAAGGCCACCGAACCCACCGTCTAGTCCTGATCAATTGGTTGTGTCGCTCGCGGAGGTTCAAAGCTGATCCCCCGCGTGGACGCTGACACGGCAGGCACGGCGCGTGGACCGCGCTCCCACTCAGGTCCAGTGGCTGGGGGCGGCGGCGCGGGTGGCGGGCATCGCGACATCCGCGCTCCACTCGAGCAGCCAGGCCGGCACCGTCACGTCCTCGGGCACCGCGCCCACGGCGTCGACGAGCTCGTCGATGCCCACGACCCCACCGCTGCGCTTCAGGAACCGTCCGCGGATGAAGCCCTGCGCGTAGACCTCCGGGGTGCCGTCGGCGTCGGGCCGCACGAACCGTTGCTCCACGTAGACGGCCTTCTCGTCGAAGCCCAGGATGCGCGACTCCACCGTGAACTTCTGGCCGAGGGTCAGCGACTTGCGGAAACTGATCGTCTCCGACACCACCACCGGGTACCAGCCGCGCTTCAGGAAGATCGCCCAGATGCCGGTACGGTGCAGCATATCGAAGCGGGCGATGTCCATGATCGACAGGTAGACGCCGTTGTTCATGTGCCGAAGGATGTCTTGGTCGGTCGGCACAGTGATGAACCGGGTGCTGGCCACGTCGTAGTGGCCCAGGCGCGGGCCGAAGCGGGAGAGGACGGAGTGCAGGAGGGTGCGCCAGAGCATGTGCATCTTGAGAGGCTAGCCACCGGCGGTGCCGGGGCGCATTCTGCTGCCGCGAGCCACAAGCATCCGGGCCCGCACGACCGGAACCTGCACGATTACCACAGTGCCTCCGGTTCAGCGTGCCCGTTCCGCGGGTCACTCTCGACCGGACTCGGCGCACTCGCGACAGCGGATGCCCCGGACGCCCAGCCGGGTCTAACCTTTCGTATATGGTCCCGTTGCCCAACCTGCTGACGTTCGCGCTGGCATCCGTCGCCCTGATCATGCTGCCCGGACCCACCGTGCTGTTCGTGATCGGGCGGTCCCTGGCGCTCGGACGCCTCGGCGGTCTGCTGAGCGTGCTCGGCAACGCCCTCGGACTGATCCCGGTGGTCGCGGCCGTCGCGCTGGGCCTCGGCGCAATCGTGACCGGGTCCATCGTGGTGTTCACGACGATCAAGTTCGCCGGCGCCGCGTACATCGTCTACCTAGGCGTGCAGGCCATCCGACACCGGCACGCGGCCGCCCGGAGCCTCGGACTGAGCAGTGTGCCGAAGACGAAGTGGCGCCTGCTGGCCGAGGGATCGGTCGTGGGGATCAGCAACCCCAAGTCGATCGTGTTCTTCGTGGCCGTGCTGCCCCAGTTCGTGGACTACTCGGCCGGGGCCGTCCCGCTGCAGCTGCTGACCCTGGGCCTCGTGTTCGTGCTCCTGGCCCTGCTCGGCGACAGCGTGTGGGCCCTCGCGGCAGGCTCGGCCCGCGACTGGTTCGCCTCGTCCCCCCGCCGCATGGAGCACCTCTCCGCGGGCGGCGGCGTCATGATGATCGGCCTCGGCGGCGTGCTCGCCGCGACGGGCGCCCAAGCCTGACCTTGCCCCCCGGTGGTCGACCCCGGTTCCGGTATCGGCCCCGATGGTCGGGCCTGTCAGACCCGGTGAGCCGATGGCCGATGTCCGATGTCCGATGTCCGAAGGTTTCCCTGCGGCCCCATCTAGGCGACGGTTGCGACGGCCGCGAGCGGCACCCCGGCGACGCGGCGCACGTCGGCACCCAGGCGGCGGTAGACCTCTTGCAATTCCGGATGTGCGCCGTCCTGCTGCCAGGTGTGGCGCGTGTTGGTCTGCCTCCGGTCGTGGATCAGCGTGTCGACCGCGATGTGGCCGCCGGCGGAATCCCCGCCGAGCACGATCCGGTGGGGATCCCCGCCGAACTCCTCGATGTTGCGGGCCACCCAACGCAACACCTCGTTGCCGTCGTCCACGTAGTCGAGATCGAAATGGTAGTCGACGGCGTCGAGGGGTTCCGCGTTGAAGCGATGCAGCTCGCCGGGCGAGATGCGGTGCATCAGCGCCCGCCAGGCCCACACCGGGACGCGAGACAGGCTGGTTTCGCGGTGCTTCTTGGGGCGGGGCGGTTCGGGGCGGGTCTGGTGGCTCATCTGGCGGAGCTGCGGATCTGGTTCACCCCTGAACTGTAAGTGGTCCGCGAGCAAGCTGAGAAAGCCTCAGCTGCCGCTGCCCCTCCCGCGATTGCGAGATCGCGCGCCGGCGGCCGCACCCAACCCTCGGTTGGACAGGCCGCTCGTCGCGGGAGGATGCTGGGTACCATGGACTACACACAGCTCGGCCGCTCCGGCCTCGAGGTATCACGCCTCTGCCTCGGCACCATGAACTTCGGCCAGTGGACCCCGGAAGACGAGGCCCACGCGATCATGGACTCGGCCCGCGGCCACGGAATCAACTACCTCGACACTGCGAACGTCTACGGCGACAGCGCCGGCAAGGGCGGCACCGAGAAGATCATCGGCAACTGGTTCGCCCAGGGCGGTGCGCGCCGTGAGGGAACCGTGCTCGCGACCAAGCTCTACGGCGACATGAGCGGGTTGCCCAACGAAGGCAAGCTCTCCGCACTCAACATCAGGCGCGCGCTCGACGCCAGCCTCACCCGGTTGCAGACGGACTACATCGACGTCTACCAGTTCCACCACATTGACCGGAACACTCCGTGGGACGAGATCTGGCAGGCGATGGAGACGGCCGTCGCGCAGGGCAAGATCCTCTACGCCGGCAGCAGCAACTTCGCCGGCTGGCACATCGCCACCGCCCAGGCCGAGGCGACGCGGCGCAACTTCACCGGGCTGGTCAGCGAGCAGTCGATCTACAACCTGCTGACCCGTGACATCGAGCTCGAGGTCATTCCCTCCGCCGTCAGCAACGGCCTGGGCATCATCCCCTGGTCGCCGCTGCAGGGCGGGCTGCTGGCCGGGGTGCTTCGCAAGGAGCAGGAGGGCAAGCGCCGCCTGGAGGGCAAGGTCAGCGAGCTGCTCGAGAAGAACCGCGCCGCGATCGGGCAGTACGAGGACTTCTGCGCGGAGCTCGGCCATGAGCCGGGAGACGTCGGACTGGCCTGGTTGCTGCACCAGCCGGCGGTGACCGCCCCGATCGTGGGCCCGCGCACCCTGGGCCAGTTGGATGCCGCGGTGCGCGCACTCACGGTGAGCCTCGATTCCGCCTCCCTCACCCGGCTGGACGAGATCTTCCCCGGCCGACGGCCGGCGCCGGAGCACTACGCCTGGTGATGCCACCAGCCGACCGCCCTCAACCGGGGCCGGGCGACGCTCCGCCCCTCCCCCTCACCCTCACCCTCACCGTGGCCGCAAGGCCGGACACCGGCCTCGCCCGGGGATCGAAGGACTCATGAAGACCAGACTCATCGCCCAACACGAAGTCAGCGCCATCGGGCTCGGCGGCATGCCGATGTCGATAGAGGGGCGACCGGATGCCGCACGCTCCGTGGCCACGATTCACGCCGCCCTCGAGGCGGGCGTCACGCTCTTCGATACGGCGGATTCGTACCACGTGCACAGCGACGAGGTCGGCCACAACGAAACCCTCATTGCCGGCGCGATCGCGTCGTGGGGCGGCGACACGTCGAACGTGCTCGTGGCGACGAAGGGCGGGCACCTCCGGCCGGGGGACGGCACCTGGGCCGTGGACGGCCGTCCCGACCACCTGAAGCGGGCCGCCGAAGCGTCGCTGAAGCGCCTCGGCGGCGACGCCATCGGGCTCTACCAGTTCCACAGACCCGACCCGGCCGTGCCCTACGCCGACTCGATCGGGGCCCTGAGCGAGCTGCTCGATGCCGGCACGATCGAACTGGCCGGCATCTCCAACGTGAACCCGGAGCAGATCCTGATGGCCAGCGAGATCCTGGGCGGCCGCCTGACGTCCGTGCAGAACCAGTTCTCCCCGGCGTTCCGCAGCAGCGAGCCCGAGCTGAGGCTCTGCGACGAGCTCGGGATCGCGTTCATCCCCTGGAGTCCGCTCGGCGGCATCCGATCCGCCGAGTCACTCGGGGCTCGGTTCCCCGCGTTCGCGTCCGTCGCCGCCGAACGCGGAGTGAGTCCGCAGGTGGTCTGCCTCGCCTGGCACCTGTCGAAGTCGCCTCACGTGATCCCGATCCCGGGAGCCTCCCGCCCGGAGAGTATCCGCGATTCGGTTCAGGCGACCGAGTTCACGCTCACAGCGGAGGAGTCGGCGACGCTCGACGCCGCCTGAGCGCGCACGGCCGGCACGGCGTTCCGGGGGTGCCTAGTGGTGTTTCAGGTCGGCGGGGGCTCCGCCGAACACGCCCGTGGCCTCCAGCACGGCCCGGCCCAGCGTGTGGGAGTGCAGGGTGAACCCGAGTACGGCCGGGGTCGAGTCCGGGTCGACGTCGAGTCTGGCCACGTCGACCGCGTACACGATGAACTGGTACCGGTGCGTGCCGGTGCCGGCCGGCGGTCCCGCGCCGACGAAGGCCGGCCGCCGGGCCTCATTGGGCAGGGTGACCGCGCCAGGGGGCAGCAGGCGCCCGCCCGACGCTCCGGCCCCGGCCGGCAGGGAGGTGCAGGTCGCCGGCAGGTTGAAGACCGCCCAGTGCCAGTACCCGGAACCGGTCGGCGCGTCGGGGTCGTACACGGTCACGGCGAAACTCTTCGTCCCGGCCGGGAACCCCGACCAGGACAGCTGCGGCGACATGTTCCGGCCACCGGACCCCAGGCCGAACTGCGCCGCGGCGAGCGGGGCCCCGTCGGTCATGTCGGTGCTGGTCAGGGTGAAGAGCGGGACCTCGCAGAAGCGGGCGAGGGGGTCATTCCGGGCCACGTTGCCTCCAATGGTTGCCAACAGTTTAGACGACCGTCCCGCACGGCGCCCTGCTGGAGCGAACCGGCGTGCACGGAGCGGACCCGGCGTTTGGCTTGCGGGACTCGGCGTGAACCACGCGTCAAGCTCGGTAAAATGGCGTGGTGGCCATTCCGAAGATCCTGCTCTACTACGTCTTCACCCCGCTGGCCGACCCCGAGGCCGTGCGCCTCTGGCAGCGAGACCTGTGCGAATCGCTGGGCCTGCGCGGGCGAATCCTGATCTCCACCGACGGCCTCAACGGCACCGTCGGCGGCGATCTTCCCGCGATCAAGCGCTATCTGCGCAAGACTCGGGACTACGCCCCGTTCAAGAATCTTGACGTCAAGTGGAGCGAGGGCACCGGGCTCGATGAGCAGGGCTTGAGCCTCGACTTCCCCCGGCTGGTCGTGAAGGTGCGGGATGAGATCGTGAGCTTCGGCGCACCCGGCGAGTTGCGCGTCGACGCCGGCGGCGTGGTCGGCGGCGGCGCCAAGCTCTCCCCGGCTGAGCTGCACGCCCTCGTCGGTGAGCGCGGCGACGAGGTCGTTCTCTTTGACGGCCGCAACGCGTTCGAGGCCGAGATCGGCCGCTTCCAGAACGCGATCGTGCCGGATGTCGCCAACACCCGCGAGTTCGTGGCTCTGCTGGAGAGCGGCACGTACGACCACCTCAAGGACCAGCCCGTCGTCACCTACTGCACCGGCGGCATCCGCTGCGAGGTGCTCAGTTCTCTGATGAAGGAGCGCGGCTTCGGCGAGGTCTACCAGCTTGACGGCGGCGTCGTGCGCTACGGCGAGGCCTTCGGCGACGACGGCCTCTGGAACGGTTCGCTCTACGTCTTCGACCAGCGGATGTCGCTGAACTTCAGCGACCACACCGCCGTGATCGGGCGCTGCTCGGTGTGCGGCGAACCGACGAAGAATCTGCTCAACTGCCGGGATGCCTCCTGCCGGGAACAGCTCGTCGTCTGCCCGGGCTGCGTCGCCGCCACGGCCCCGGCGTGCGCGGCCCACGCCACCGCCCACGCTGACGCGCACGCCGGGGCCTGACCGGTCGCGGTGCGCCCTCTCGCCGATGCCGACCTGCTCCTTGCCCGAGGCAGGAGGCGGTGCCGTGATTGGAGGCCGTGATTGGATGCACTGTGACCTTTGATGCGCAGACGATCCGACCCAGCTTTCCCGCCCTCTCCACCGGCACGGCCTTCTTCGATGGCCCGGGCGGCACCCAGACCCCGTTGGCGGTCGGTTCCGCGATCGCGTCGACCCTGACCGGGCCACTCTCGATCCGGGGAACGGGCAGCGCTTCCCAGCAGAACGCGGAGGACGCCGTCACCGGATTCCGGAGCGCCATGGCGGATCTGCTCGGCGCCGAAGAACGCGGAATCGTCTACGGGCGCAGCGCCACGCAGCTGACCTACGACCTGGCGAACGCCCTGTCATCCGGATGGGGCCCGGGCGACGAGGTCGTGGTCACCCGGCTCGACCACGACGCGAACATCCGCCCATGGATGCAGGCCGCCGACCGGGCCGGCGCCACGGTGCGTTGGGCGGACTTCGACCCGGCCACCGGTGAGCTGAGCGTCCCGGACATCGCCGCGGTCCTCAGCGAGCGCACCCGGCTGGTAGCCGTGACCGCCGCCTCCAACCTGATCGGCACCCGCCCTCCGGTGGCGGCGATCGCCCGGCTCGCACATTCCGTCGGCGCGCTCCTGTACGTCGACGGCGTGCACTACACGCCGCACGCGTCGGTGGACGTCGCGGCGCTGGGAGCGGACTTCTTCGTCTGCTCGGCCTACAAGTTCTTCGGTCCGCACTGCGGGATTCTCGCTGCCGCGCCCGCGCTGCTCGAATCGATCCATCCCGACAAGCTGGTGCCCTCGAGCGACCAGGTGCCCGAGCGTTTCGAGTTGGGCACGCTCCCCTATGAGACGATGGCGGGGGTCACGGCCGCCGTCGAATTCCTCGCCGGCCTCGGCGGCGCCGCGCCGGCCGGGGCCTCTCGGCGGGAGCGCCTGATCCGCTCGTCCCAGGCTCTCGAACACCACGAGGAGACCCTGCGCAGCGAACTGGAGGCCGGCCTGGCGGAGCTGCCGGGGGCACGACTGCACTCGAGGGCTGCCGTGCGCACACCCACCGTGCTGGTCACGTTCGCCGGCCACGACACCGCGGATGCGTCCCGCCACCTGTGCAAGCAGGGTATCCTCGCCCCCGCCGGCTCGTTCTACGCCCTCGAAGCCTCCCGGCACCTCGGACTCGGCGACCGTGGCGGCCTGCGGATCGGCCTGGCCCCGTACAACACCGTCGACGAGGTGGGCCGGCTGCTCGCCGCGCTGCGCGTCTTCCTCCGCA
Organism: Cryobacterium sp. TMT2-18-2; assembly: GCF_004402245.1. Classification (NCBI taxonomy): domain Bacteria; kingdom Bacillati; phylum Actinomycetota; class Actinomycetes; order Micrococcales; family Microbacteriaceae; genus Cryobacterium; species Cryobacterium sp. TMT2-18-2. The sequence goes on along the minus strand of NZ_SOFU01000018.1, from coordinate 29,564 downwards.
TTACCTGACCCGACCGTCTCCGCCCCTAGGCTGGAACCAGATCCCAGCGAACGACTACCAGCGCGGGACTACCAGCAACGAAGGGGGAACGGATGCCGGTCGGCGCGGTCATCGAGTTCAGCAACATCACCAAGACGTTCGGCAGCGTCACCGCGGTGGACAACCTGTCGTTCACCGTGGAGCCCGGCCGGGTCACCGGCTTTCTCGGCCCCAACGGCGCCGGAAAGACCACCACGCTGCGCATGCTGCTCGGGCTGGTCGCGCCCACGTCCGGCACGGCCACCATCGACGGCATCCGCTACCGTGACCTGCCCCGCCCGCTGCAGACCGTCGGGGCCGCCCTGGAGGCAGCCAGCTTCCATCCCGGCCGCAGTGCCCGGAACCACCTGGCGGTCTACGCCATCGCGGCGGGGCTGCCCTCCGCCCGCATCGACGCGGTGCTGCACACGGTCGGCCTCGGCGCACACGGCGCCCAGCGTGTCGGCGGCTTCTCGCTGGGCATGCGGCAGCGGCTCGGCCTGGCCTTCACCCTGCTCGGCGACCCCGGCGTGCTCGTGTTGGACGAGCCGATCAACGGGCTCGACCCGGAGGGGATCAAATGGATCCGCGGCTTCCTCCGCACCATGGCCGACGAGGGGCGCACTGTCCTGGTCAGCTCCCACCTGCTCTCCGAGGTGCAGCAGAGCGTCGACGACGTGATCATCATCGCCGACGGAGCCCTCGTGCACCGAGGCACCCTGTCGAGCCTCGAGACCGAGGCGGCGCCGCGCATCCTGGTCGACTCCCCCGACCGCACGGCTCTCGAGGCCGCCCTCAGCCAAGCCGGCATCGAGTTTTCCACCGGGCGCACCGGGTTGTTCGCCGCTGCACCCGACCCGGCCCTGATCGGCCACATCGCGTTCTCGGCCGGCGTGGAACTCAGCGCTTTGCACCGGGAGAGGAAGGGGCTCGAGGATGCCTTCCTCGCCCTCGTGAACGGCAACGCAAACGGAAACGGAGGCGAGTCGCGATGACGTCCTTCATCCGCGCCCTCGGCGCCGAGTTCGCCAAGCTCGGCACAACGCGCCTGTGGTGGGTCCTCGCCGCGGTCATGTTCGGTTATATCGCCCTGCTCGCCGGCGGCCTCTCGGCGCTGTTCGCGGGGATCGAGAGCGGCGCGATCAGCCCGGATGCCGCCGGTGCCGGATCCCAGGGACTCGCCGGGTTCGGCAGCCTCCCACCCCTGATCTACAGCTTCGCGTCATCCGTCGGCTATGTCTTCCCGGTTCTGCTCGGGGCCCTCGCCACCACGGGCGAATTCCGGCACCAGACCCTCACCCCCACATTCCTCGCCAATCCCCGGCGGGCCCAGGTGCTCGGGGCCAAGACGATCACTCTCTTCGTGGTCGGCGCGGTCTTCGGGGTCGTCGCGCTGCTCGCATCCGTCGGCGTCGGCGCGCTCGTCATCAGCGCGTTCGACGTCGACCCGCTGCTGGCCGATAGCGCCACCTGGGCACTGATCGGCCGCACGGTGCTCGCCATGGCCATCTGGTCGACCATCGGTGTGGGCCTCGGCGTGCTCGTGCCCAGCCAGGTGGCGTCGATCGTCATCGTGCTCGCCTTCACCCAGTTCGTCGAACCGCTGTTGCGCTTCGCGTCCCTGTTCACCGACGTGACGCGAGGAATCGGCAACTATCTGCCGGGGGCCGCCTCCGATGCCCTGGTCGGCGCGAGCTTTTTCACCCTCGCCGCGCCGGGCGGCACCACGGCGGCGCTGCTCGAGTGGTGGCAGGGCGGGCTCGTCCTCCTGGCCTACATGCTCGCCGCGACCGTGATCGGCTATGCGGTCAGCTGGAAGCGCGACGTCACCTGACCACCTGACTCGAACGCCCGCGTAGTCTCGACGCATGGGTATTGAGACTGAGTTCCGGGCCATCGTCGTCGACCGCACCGTAGATGCCGAGGGCCGGAAGACGCAGAGCGCGGCACTCCGCGTGGTCGACGACGGCTTCCTGATGGCCGGCGACGTCACCATCGCTGTCGAGTACTCAAGCATCAACTACAAGGACGGGCTCGCCCTGATGGGCCGCCCCGGGGTCGTGCGCGCCTGGCCCCTGATCGCCGGGATCGACCTGGTCGGAACGGTCGAGCAGAGCGCCGACCCGCGCTGGTCGGCCGGAGACCAGGTCATCCTCAACGGGGCCGGTCTGAGCGAAACGCACCACGGCGGGTTGGCCGAACGGGCCCGCGTGTCGGGGGCCTCCCTGGTGCGGCTGCCGAACGGTATCAGCGCCGTGCGGGCCGCTGCGATCGGCACGGCGGGGTTCACCGCCATGCTGTCCGTACTCGGCCTCGAACGGGGTGGAGTCACACCGGAATCCGGTGCCGTGCTGGTGACCGGCGCGGCCGGCGGGGTCGGCAGCATTGCCGTGGCACTGCTCGCCGCCCGCGGCTTCCAGGTGCACGCGTCAACCGGCCGCATCGACGAGCTCGGGGACTACCTGCGCGGGCTCGGCGCCGTCGAGCTCGTCGATCGCGGCACCCTCAGCGAGGCCGGCAAACCGCTGCAGGGCCAGCGCTGGGCCGGGGCCGTCGACTCGGTCGGCAGCGCCACCCTCGCCAACGTCCTCGCCCAGACGAACTACGGCGGAGTGGTCACCTCCTGCGGCCTGGCCCAGGGAGCCGACCTTCCGGCCACGGTCATGCCCTTCATCCTGCGCGCCGTCAGCCTGATCGGGATCAATTCGGTCGAGGCCCCGCTCGCCCAGCGCGAGGAGGCCTGGCAGCGCCTCGCCACGGACCTCGACCTGGGCCTGCTCGACCAGCTCACCCAGGTGATCCCGCTGGAGGCGAGCTTCACTGCCGCCGCGGGCATCCTGGCGGGCACCATGCACGGTCGCACCGTCGTCGACGTGCGCCGCTAGCGCGCTTCGGTTCGACAGCGGACATGCTCGACCAGCGGGACGGTCAACCGCCGAGCTTGAGCGACGCGATCAGGTCCGGGGCGTGGTTGGTGGTCAGGATCACCCGGGAGAACTCATCGTCGATGAGGTCGATCACGACCGCCTGGCGCTTGCGCTTGATCGCCAGGAAGTCCTTGCCGCCGCGGAACTTCCAGGTGCCCACCGCGACCACCTGCGGCAGGCCCACCCCGGGAGAACGGATCCCGCGGATCCAGATCCACGGGTCATCCGTGATCGTCACCGAACGGATGTTCCCGCGCGGTACGACGATGTCCTCGCGCCGCAGGGCGAGGGTCTTCTCCGCTTTCGTGAGGTGGATCTCAAGCCGGTCAGAGTGAACGCGGAGGGAAGCCATGCGTCTAGTCTGCCTGTTCCGAGGCAAAATCCACCTGTCGGAACCTCACAAAGGAATAACTCCCGGGTGTACGGGTCACACCTACGGGTCACACCTGCGGGGTCGCGGCGGCCGCGGCCTTCGCTGCGGCAGGGAGGGCATCAAGGATCCAGCCGACCGCGCTCTCGTCGTGGGCGTTGGAGACGAACCAGGCCTCGAACACGGACGGCGGCAGCGAAACTCCCTGATCCAGCATGGAGTGGAAGAACGGACCGTAGCGGAACGTCTCCTGGCGCTGCACCTGCGCGTAATCCCGAGGCGCGCTGGCCGCTGCTTCCGCACCGAATACGAAGCTGAACAGGTTACCGGCCCGCTGCACGCTGTGCGCGACGCCCTCGGCCGAGAAGGCGGCGGAGACGGCCTCGGAGAGCAGCAGCGCGGTCGCGTCGATGCGCTCGTAGACGCTCTCGTCCAGGGCCCGCAGGGTGGCGATGCCGGCGGCGACCGCCACCGGGTTCCCGGAGAGCGTGCCGGCCTGGTAGACCGGGCCGTTCGGAGCCAGGAAGTCCATCACGTCGGCGCGACCGCCGAGGGCCGCCACCGGCAGGCCTCCGCCGATGACCTTGCCGTAGGTGAACAGGTCCGGCGTGTAGTCCGCCTGCCCCTGGCCCATGGTGTCCAGTCCCCAGTAGCCGGCCGGATGCACGCGGAAGCCGGTGAGGACCTCGTCGATGATCAGGAGCGCGCCATGCTCGTGCGCGAGGGCGGTGAGCGCGGCGTTGAAGCCGGCGTCGGGAGCCACGACACCCATGTTCGCCGCCGCCGCCTCGGTGATCACGGCGGCGATCCGGCCAGGGTGCGCCTCGAAGGCGACTCGTACGGCATCCAGGTCGTTGTACGGCAGCACGAGGGTCTGCGCGGCCGTCGCCGCCGTGACCCCGGCCGAGCCGGGCAGGGCCAGCGTGGCCAGGCCGGACCCTGCCTGAGCCAGCAGTCCGTCCGAGTGACCGTGGTAGTGCCCGGCGAACTTGATCAGCAGGTCACGACCGGTGAAACCGCGAGCCAGACGGATGGCCGTCATGGTGGCCTCGGTGCCGGTCGAGACCAGGCGCAGCTTCTCGACCGCGCCGACGCGTTCCTCGATCAGTTCGGCCAGGATGGTCTCGCCGGGCGTGGAGGCACCGAAGGACAGGCCGAGCGCGGCGGCATCCTGCACGGCCTGCACGACCTCCGGGTGGGCGTGGCCGAGGATGGCCGGGCCCCAGGAGCTGACCAGGTCGACGTATTCGCGCCCGTCCGAGTCGGTGACGTAGGCGCCCTTCGCTTTCACCAGGAACAGCGGGGTACCCCCGACCGACCGGAAGGCCCGAACGGGTGAGTTCACTCCGCCGGGGATGGCGCGCTGCGCGCGGGCGAAGAGATCGTCGTTGCGGGACATCATCGGGCCTGTCTTTCGTTGAACCAGGTGGCCAGTTCGACCGCCCAGTAGGTGAGCACGGCGTCCGCTCCGGCGCGACGGATGCTGAGCACGGACTCCTCGACGGCCCGGCGGCGGTCGATCCAGCCGTGGGCGGCGGCGGCCTCAATCATCGCGTATTCACCGGACACCTGGTAGGCCCAGACCGGAACGTCACTGACGGCGGCGACCTCGGCGAGCACGTCGAGATAGCTGCCGGCGGGCTTCACCATCACGATGTCGGCGCCCTCCTGGATGTCGAGCCGGGCCTCACGCACGCCCTCCCGGCGGTTCGCCGGGTCGAGCTGGTAGCTGCGCCGGTCACCGTCGAGGGTTGACTCCACCGCGTCGCGGAAGGGACCGTAGAAGGCCGAGGCGTACTTGGCCGAGTAGGCGAGCACGGCCGTATCGACGTAGCCGTTCTGGTCGAGCGCCTGGCGCACGGCGGCAACCTGGCCGTCCATCATTCCGCTCAGGCCGAGCAGCTGCGAGCCGGAGGCCGCCTGCACGAGCGCCATGTCGCAGTAGCGCTCGAGGGTGGAATCGTTGTCGACGCTGCCGTCTGCGCCGACCAATCCGCAGTGGCCGTGGTCGGTGAACTCGTCGAGGCAGAGGTCGGTCTGCACGACGAGGGCGTCGCCGACCTCGTCGGCCAGCGCGCGGGTGGCGGCGTTGAGGATGCCGTCGGGATCGGTCGCCCCGGAGCCGACGGCGTCGCGCACGGTCGGCACCCCGAAGAGCATGACGCCGCCGATGCCCGCTTCCGCGGCCTCGGTCACCGCCCGCCGGGCGCTGTCAATGGTGTGCTGAACCACCCCGGGCATCGACTGGATCGGCATCGGGTCGCCGCTGCCCTCCCGCACGAACATCGGAAGAACCAATTCGGAGGGGTGCAGACGGATTTCGCTGGCCAGGCGACGGAGCGCGGGAGTGGTGCGCAACCGTCGCGGGCGGATGACGGGGTTTATCACCCGTCAACCCTACGTCGCCGGGCCGGGCGTGCGCGAACCGTCAGCGGGACTGGGCGACGTGCACCAGGGCCTGGATCAGAGACTCGGCGCTGGGCGAGTCGGCCACGACGTCGACACGCAGGCCGATGGCCGCCGCATCCCGCGCCGTCCGCGGCCCGATGCAGGCCACCACGGTCGATTCGGGGATCGGCCCGAGTTGATCCTGCACCTGCTGCGCCACGCTTCCGGAGGTGACGAGCAGGGCCTGGACGGTGCCGGCCGCGACGTCCGCGACGACGCGCTGGTCGACCGGGACGCCGATGGTACGGTATGCGACGACCGATTCGACGTCGTGGCCGATCCGGCGCAGCCCCTCGGTCAGCAGTGGCTTGGCGATTTCCGAGCGGAGGGTGAGGATGCGCAGCGGCACCTGGCCCGAGGTGGCCGTTTCCCACTCCTCGAGGAGTCCCCGGGCCGAGTTGTCTTCGGAGGGGACGATGTCGACCCGGTAACCGGCCGCGATCAGGGCCGCGGCCGTCGTCTCGCCGACCGCCGCGATGCGCGTGGACGCGGCCACGACGGCACGGTGCGACGACAGAACGTCGACGGTCGTGGCGCTGGTCACGGTCATCCAGTCGAAGTCGCCCGCCGCGAGACGTGCCAGGGCGGCCTCGAGCGCGGGGGCGTCGTCGGTCGGGGCGAAGTTGATCATGGGGGCCACGATCGGCTGGGCGCCCTTGGAGCGCAGGTCGGCGGCGACGTGGTCGCCCCACGGGCCGCCGCGCGGCACGAGAACCCGCCAGCCGGTGAGCGGCTTGGCGAGGCTGGTTTTTGTCTTGTAGCGCGAGTTCATCACGAAGTCACCTTCATCGGGGCGAAGTCGGCAGCGCCGCCGGCGAGCAGGTCACACGAAACACGGTTGGACACGTCTTGCGCGGCCTCGGCCAGGTGCGCAAGGGAGTGGGAGTCGGGGGTCGCGGCATGGGAGCTCACGACGCTTCGGGAGCCGTCCGGGCTGTACACCGTGGCGGTGAGGAACAGGAGTCCATCGTCGATCGCGGCCATGGCGCCGATGGGCGCGGCGCAGCCGGCTTCGAGCCGCTCCAGCACCAGACGCTCGGCCATGACGGTGGTCTGGCTGGTCGAGTGGTTGATCGCAGTGAGGGCCGTGGCGAGAGTACGGTCGAGCTTCCCGTCGCGCACCTCGAGCGCGAGCGCTCCCTGGCCGGGTGCGGTCGGCCAATCCGACAGTTCCAGGTATTCGCCGTCCACGGACTCGAGCAGCGCCAGCCGGCTGAGGCCCGCGGCGGCGAGCACGACGGCGTCGAGGTCGCCCACGGCCACACGGTTCAGACGGGTCTCCACGTTGCCACGGATGTCCACGACGTCCAGATCCGGGCGCAGCGATCGCAGCTGAGCGGCCCGGCGCGGTGACCCTGTGCCGACTCGCGCGCCCTCGGGCAGGGTGGTCAGGTTCAGCCCATCGCGGGCGCACAGCACGTCGCGCGCATCCGCACGCTTCGGGGTGGCGCCGATCCGGAGACCCGGGTAGGCGGCCGTCGGCAGGTCCTTGAAGGAGTGCACGACGACGTCGCATTCTTCGGCCAGGAGCGACTCCCGCAGGGCGCTGGCGAAGACGCCCGTGCCGCCCAGGCTCGACAGAGACTCACGGGAGGTGTCGCCGTGCGTCGTGACCGTGACGATTTCGACCTCGGAGCCGGACGCGGTCGCGATGCGGTTCGCAATCGCAGTGGTCTGCGCCAGGGCGAGCGCGCTGCCACGGGTTCCGACGCGGATCAGGCTCACGGAGCCATCCCGGCGACGGCCGGCTTGAATCCCAGGCGCACGTTCTCGCAGCAACCGGGGCGGCAGACGTCGTACCAGGGTCCGAGGTCGGTCTCGTGCGGACGAGCGTCGGCGGGCGTGTCGTTCATACGCTCCTCAACCAGGTCGATGAGCCCGCTCACGAAGGCCGGGTCGACGCCGGGCGTCGGCACGCGCACGGACACCAGGCCGAGGTCCCCGGCGGTCTCGGTGGCCTCGTTGTCGAGGTCCCACATGACCTCCATGTGGTCACTGACGAAGCCGAGCGGCACGATGACGATGGCACGGATGCCCCGCTCCGGCAGCAACGCGATGGCGTCGTTGATGTCGGGCTCGAGCCACGGCATGGTGGGCGGCCCGCTGCGGGACTGGAAGACCAGCTGCCACGGGGTGTCCACCCCGACCATGACCTTCTGGGCGACGGCGAGGTGCTGCGCCGCATAGGCGCCACCCTCGCCGAAGCCGCGCTCGGCCGGGCCGCTCTTGTTGGCGTCGGTCATCGGGATCGAGTGGGTCGAGAACAGGATTTCGACCTCGGTGGCCAGGTCGATTTCGGGGACCTGGGCCGCGACATCCGCGAGCCCCTTCTGGAGGGCGGTCACGAACGGGGTGACGAATCCGGGGTGGTCGAAGAACTGGCGCACCTTGTCGATGTGCACCACGCCCTCCAACCCGGTCGCGGTCAGCGCGGCCGCGAAGTCCTCACGGTACTGGCGGCAGCCGGAGTAGGAGCTGTAGGCGCTGGTGGCGATGGCCAGGAGCCGGGTCTGGCCGTTGTCGTTGGCCTCGCTGATGGTGTCGCGCAGGTAGGGTGCCCAGTTGCGGTTGCCCCAGAGCACGGGCAGGTCGATGCCGCGACGTTCCAGTTCGGCCTGGAGCGCGGCGCGCAGCACACGGTTCTGGTCGTTGATCGGGCTGACCCCGCCGAAGTGGCGGTAGTGCTTGGCGACCTCTTCGAGGCGCTCCTCGGGGATGCCGCGCCCACCGGTGACGTTGCGCAGGAACGGGATCACATCGTCCTGACCCTCGGGGCCGCCGAAGCCGGCGAGCAGGATGGCATCGTAGGTAGTCATTACTGCAGAACCTCCACCAGTTCGGCCGTCGAGATGCGGCGGCCGGTGTAGAACGGGACCTCTTCGCGCACGTGGCGGCGCGCCTCGGTGTTGCGCAGTTCGCGCATCAGGTCGACGAGCTCGGTGAGCTCGTCGCTTTCGATCGGCAGCAGCCACTCGTAGTCGCCGAGGGCGAACGAGGAGACGGTGTTGGCGATGGCTCCGCGGAAGGCCGCGCCCTTGCGTCCGTGGTCGGCGAGCATGGCGCTGCGCTCGGCCTCCGGCAGCAGGTACCACTCGTAGCTGCGCACGAACGGGTAGAGGGTCAGCCAGCCCTTCGGCTCCACTCCGCGCAGGAACCCAGGCACATGGCTCTTGTTGAACTCGGCGTCGCGGTGCACGCCCATGGCGTTCCAGGTCGGCAGGAGGCTCTTGAGGAGGCGGCTACGACGCAGCTGGCGGTGGGCCCACTGCAGGGTCTCGGCGTCCGGTGCGTGGGTCCAGATCATCACGTCGGCGTCGGCGCGGAGCCCGGAGACGTCGTAGAAGCCGCGGACGGTGACGCCCTCGGCCTCAACCAGACCGATGACGTCGTCGAGCTCCAGTACGGCTCGGGGCACATCGTGGCCGTCGAGGTCGTCCGGGTTGCTCGGATCCTTGCGCAGCACAGCGAAGAGCGTGAAACCCTGCGGCGACGCGTCTGGCACGTCAGTCGTTCCGTGGGTCTCGGCAGAGGTGGTGGAGTGAGGTGGGTTTACTGCCTCTCCGGCAGCCGGGTGAGTCATAACTACTAGTCTCTACTCCTTTGCCGCGAGAGCCAAAACTGCGCGGTCGGGTACCGGCTTCCGTTGGCCTCAGCGGCGCTGCACGCCCCTGACACCGAGCCAGACGGCGCCCACCGCGACCGTGGCCGCGCCCAAGACGATGCCGGCCAGTGCGAGGGGATTCTTTTCGCCGAGTTCCCGCAGGCGCACGTTGACCAGGCGCGAGCGCACGCGCAACTGCCTCGGCACGTTGAGCCGGTACTCGATCGCGTCGAGCGTTTGCGCGAGTTCGACGCGGGCACGGGCGACCTCGGCGCGCAACTCGGTCTTGGTGCGCGGAACGGCCTCAACCGTGACAGCTTCGACGCTCCCGCGGACGGCCTCATGTGTCGTCGTGTTCACTTCAGTGCTCATATTTGCCAATTCCCTTGAGGGCGTCGACGTCGCGACGGATGCTCTCCGTCACGCCGTCCGGATCCGATGACGTTCCCGCCTGCAGCCGGTTTCTGCCGATCAGCCCCAACAGGAGCGCGAGCAGCAACAGGGCGACCGCCACGATCAGGGTCGCGAGCCAGAGCGGCAGGACGAGGGCGAGCGCGATGACCGCGAGGGCGACCAGCACCAGGGCCGCGAAGAACGCGAACAGGGCCGCCCCGACGAAGAGCCCGATGCCCAGCCCGATGTTTTTGGCCTTACCGGCGAACTCCGCCTTGGCCGCGTCGAGTTCGGCCTTGACCAGGGCGACGATCTGACCGGGCAACTCACCGAGAAGGTCGAACGTCGATTTCCGGCTCTTCGGGTTGAATTCGCTGTTTCTCACAGTTTCCCCTTCGTTCGGAGTGTCGCGGTGATTATTTCGTGGCGGTGTCGCCGGCGGCCGTCGTCGGTGCGGGCGGCGTCGGCGTCGGCGTCGGCACGGTGTAACTGGTTCCGGACGTCTTGGACGTCTTGGACTGCAGGACCGAGGCGATCTTCTTGCCGGTCTCGAGGAGTGCCGACGGCACACCCCCGACCCGCTCGAGCGCGAAGTCGCGGGCCTCGTTCACCCGGCGCTGAACGGGCGGCGCGTTCCACAGGTTGTCTGCCGCGGCCACGATCTGGTCGTAGCGCTTGCGCCCGGCGCGCGCGCCGAGGACGTATCCGACGAGTCCACCCGTGATGAACAGAAGCTTTCCCCGCATTGTGACTCCATTCATCAAGGTGCACGTGTCCCTCAGAGTATCCCCCATTAGGGATAGCAGCAGGTCGGCGCGGCCGGTGACCCGGTGATCAGATGCCGAGGGCCGCGTGCCGGGTGCGGGAGGCCGCGGCGACGGCATCCGGGATCACCGAGGCCAGGCCGGTGCCGGCGAGCCACGCACCCGTGAGTTCGAGCCCCGGGGTGGCGGCCACGACCTCGCGCACCTGGTCGACTCGCTCGGGCGCGCCGACGGTCGCGGGCGAGAGGGCATCGCCCCAGACCGTGCGCGCGAAACCGCGCACGGCGGTCGCGTCGAGGTCGACGCCCAGGATCGTGCGGGCGTCCGCCAGGGACAGCGCGAGGAGCTCGTCATCGCGGAGAACGGCGGTGGGGCTGTCCTGGCCGGCGCGACCGTAGGACAGACGGATGACGTGTCGGCCCGGTCCGGCGGCCTCGGCCAGCCACTCCCACTTTGCGGTCACGTGGGTGAGCGCCTTGGCGGTGACCCCGGGGGTCGCGGCCGCGACCAGCACGCCGGTGCCGCGCGGGTGCACGTCGAGCTCCGGGGCGTCGATGACGATCGTGGCCAGCTCGATCGCCGTCGGCTGCGGCCAGTCGAGTTCGGCGAGCGCCGCATGGGCCGGGCTCAGGCCGGCCAGTAGGCCGAGCGCCTGCGCGCCTGGAGTCGCGATGATCACGAAGCGGGCGTCCAGGGTGGTCTCCGCCGCCGCGGCTGCCGGCGCGTCTGCGTCCGCCGCCGTGTCCGGTGCCACGCAGGTGGCCGTCCAGGTGGCCGTCCAGGTGGGCGCGTCCTCGGTGCCGGAGCGCTGCAGGGCGGTGACCGGGGCATCCGTCACGATCTCGGCGCCGAAGTGCACGAGGTCGGCCACCAGAGCGGTCACGAGCCGGAACATGCCGCCGCGGAGCCCGGACACGTTCGAGCCGGCCGGGGCGCCGGAGCGCAAAGACAGCACGGCCCCGGAGAGCGAACCCGTCACCGTGAGGGCGGAGTTGAGGCCCGGGGCCACGACGTTGATCTCGAGATCGTCGGCAGCGGACGAGTACACCCCGGCGGTCACGGGTTCGACGAGCCGTTCGAGCACGCGGCGCCCCATCCGCTTGCGCACGAGTTCACCCAGGCTGTGTTCCCGGCCGATCGTCAACACCGGCATCAGCCGGTCCGCGTAGGCGCGCCAGGCGCCACTCCAGCCGATCACGCGGCGCACGTCGTCGGCGAGCGGAGAACCGGGGATGCCGAGCACGCCGGCCTTGGGCAGCGGAACGCTGACCGAACCATTCGGCACGCGGTCGTCGGGCAGGTGCAGCCAGGCGCCGGCGGGGTTCGGCGCGACAACCTCGTCGGACAGGCCGAGGTCGGCGATGAACTCGGCCACCACGTCCCGCCGCACGGCGAAGCTCTCGGCACCGCTGTCGAGGGTGAGGCCGGCCACCTGGTGGCTGCCGAGTGCTCCGCCCGGCACACCGGTGGCTTCGAGCACGGTCACGCTGAGTCCGACCCGGGCGCAGGCTCGGGCGGCGATCAGGCCCGCCACCCCTCCACCGATGACGATGACGTCTTTCATTCGCGCCCCCTGAGCCTGCGTGCGATTGTCAGGACGCGGACGGCGCGGCGGCCGGGGCTTCCGGGCCGGCGCCGGCCGGGTTGGCGGAGACCGCGGTGACCTCGTGCACGAAGGCCACCAGGCGAGTCAGCACGTTCGGGTCGGTCATCGGCGGAACGCCGTGTCCCAGGTTCAGCACGTGGGACGGTGCCGTGCGCCCACGCTCGAGCACGTCAAGGACATGCGCTTCGAGCACCGGCCACGGTGCCGCGAGGAGTGCCGGATCGACGTTGCCCTGCACCGGGACCAGTCCGCCGAGGCGACGGTTGGCTTCATCGAGCGGCACCCGGTAGTCGACTCCGACGACGTCGGCGCCCACCCCGTGCATCTCCCGAAGCAGCTCGCCCGTGCCCACTCCGAAGTGCACGACGGGCACGTTGCGGCGCACGGACGCGACGCCGTCGGCATCCGTGCCCGCGGCGCCCTCGTCATAGGTGAGGTCGCGCACGTGGGCGATCGCCGCGGTGGAGGCAGGAGCGACGAAGCGCGTGTAGTCGGCCAGCGAGAGCGCGCCGGCCCAGGAGTCGAATAGCTGGGCGGCGCTGGCGCCGGCCAAAACCTGCGCGCGCAGGAATCGTCCGGTGACCTCGGCCGTCCACTCCATCAGGGTGGCCCAGGCGTCGGGGTCCGCATGCATGAGCGTGCGGGCGTTGATGTGGTCTTTCGACGGGCCGCCCTCCACGAGATAGGCCGCCAGCGTGAACGGGGCCCCGGCGAATCCGATCAGCGGCGTCGAGCCGAGCTCGGCGACGGTGCGCGCGACCGCCGCGGTGATCGGGGCGAGGTTCCCCTCAAGCACGGCCGGGTCGAGAGCAGTGAGCTCCGCGACATCCTTCGCCGTGCGCACGGCCGTGCCGAGGACGGGGCCGGTGCCTGCGACGATCTCGACGTCGACGCCCACGAGCTTGAGAGGGATGACGATGTCGCTGAAGAGGATGCCGGCGTCGACGTTGTGGCGGCGCACCGGCTGCAGCGTGATTTCGCTCGCCATCTCCGGGTCGAGGCAGGCGTCGAGCATGCGCGTACCGACCCGCAGCGAGCGGTATTCGGGCAGCGAACGGCCGGCCTGGCGCATGAACCAGACGGGGGTGACGTCTGGCCTGGTGCCCTGGTAGGCGCGGATGAGGCGTGAATCGGCTGTGAGTCCGGTTGCGAGTGGGTGTTGCGCATCGAGTTTCATTATCTTGATTCTGTCAAACTTCCGACACTCGGGCGATTCGGACCCTCAGCCACAGGTCGTAGACTCATCAAGTGTTGATCTGCCTGTCCGCCAGCCATAAGAACTCCAGCTTTGACGTGCTGGAGAAATTGTCTGTCGGTGCGAACGACACGGCGGGTGGCATTCTCGAGCGGCATCCGGCCCTGGTCGGTGCCGTGGTCGTGGCCACCTGCAACCGGTTCGAGGCCTACCTCGACCTCGACGAACCGTTGGGCTCCTCCCCCCTTTCGGCCGTGCACGCCGCCATCGACGGCGTCAGTGCGAGCACCGGCGTGGCCGTCGACGTTCTGCGGAACACCCTGGACCTGGTGCACGGCAGCGGCGTCGCCGAACACCTCTTCGCCGTGACGAGCGGCCTCGAATCGGTGGTCGTCGGCGAGGGCGAAATCGCCGGCCAGGTTCGCCGCTCCCTCGAGCAGGCCCGGCTCTTCCGCACCACCAGCCCCGAACTCGAACGCCTCTTCCAGCGTGCGTCGCAGACCTCGCGGGGCGTCAAGAACCGCACCGGCATCGGAGCCGCGGGGCGTTCACTCGTGCGCCTGGCCCTCGAACTGGCCGAAAGCCGCGTCACGGACTGGGCCCAGACCCGCGTGCTCCTGGTCGGCACCGGCCGGTACGCGGGGGCCTCCCTCGCCGCGCTGCGGGACCTCGGCGCCGAGGACGTGCGGGTGTACTCCCCTTCGGGCCGCGCTCAGAAGTTCGCCACCTCGCATCAGATCACCGCCGTCGCCGAGTCGGCGTTCGCCATCGAAGCCGCCGAGGCCGACCTGATCCTCACCTGCACGACCGCCGACACCCACGTGATCGACGCGGCCCTGCTCCACTCGGGCCGCGCACTCTCCCTGCAGCTCCCGGCCGCCGAAGCGCGCACACTCCCCTCCTGCCCGATGACGGATGCCCCGACCGAGATTCCGCGCCGGCTCATCATCGACCTGGGTCTGCCGCGCAACGTCGACCCGGACGTCACCGACCTGGCCGGCGTCGAGCTGCTCGACCTCGAGACCATCCGCATCCACGCGCCGCTCGAGGAGCTCAACGCCACCAGCGACGCCCGACTGCTCGTGGGTCGCGCCGCCCGCAAGTTCTCCGCGGTCGCCGAGGAGCAGAGCCTCGCCCCGGCCGTCGTGGCCCTCCGCAGCTATGTCTTCGACCTGCTCGACGGTGAGATCGACCGGGCGCGCAACCGCGGCGACAACAGCGAGCAGACCGAGGCGGCCCTGCGCCACTTGGCCGGCGTGCTTCTGCACACCCCGATGGTGCGATCCCGCGAGCTGGCCCGAGCGGGCGAGCAGGCCGCATTCCTGACCGGACTCGATGCCCTGTTCGGCATCCAGGTTGAGCTGCCCGCCGCCGGGACCGCAGCCACGGCCGCCGATATCGGCCCCGCGGCATCCTGACGGTGGGCGGCCTGGCCCTGCACGGTGCGAGCGTGCTCGGCACGGCCGGGATCTGCGGGTGAGAGCCGTCTGGTTCGACGCGTTCGGTGCCGTACCCGAGTTGAGGGAGGTTCCAGACCCGGTGCCGTCCGCGTCCGGGGTCGTCGTGCGAGTGGAGGCCACCGGCCTCTGTCGCAGCGACTGGCACGGCTGGCTCGGGCACGACGCCGGCATCGCCCTGCCGCACGTTCCGGGCCACGAGCTCGTCGGTGTGATCGACGCCGTGGGGCCCGAGGTGCGCCGCTTCGCCGTGGGCCAGCGCGTCACCGTGCCGTTCGTCTGCGCCTGCGGCGACTGCCCGGAGTGCCGGGGCGGCAACGGCCAGGTCTGCCGCAATCAGACCCAGCCCGGCTTCACCCACTGGGGCTCCTATGCGGAGCGGGTGGCCCTGCACAACGCCGACGTCAATCTGATCGCGATTCCCGTGGGACTGGATGCCGGCGCCGCCGCACTGCTCGGCTGCCGCTTCGCCACCTCCTATCGCGGCCTCGTGCATCAGGCCCGGTTGCAAGCGGGCGAGTCCCTCGTCGTGGTCGGCTGCGGCGGCGTCGGTCTCTCCGCGGTCATGATCGGCGCGGCGCTCGGTGCGACCGTGATCGCCGTGGACATCAGTGCCGCGGCCCGTGAGACGGCCGCGCGAGTGGGCGCGACCTTCACGGTGGACTCCGCCGGGCTCTCGAACGATGAGGTGGTGGCGCGGATCCGCTCGGTGACGGGAAGGGGCGCGGATGCGGGTTCGGGCGCGCAGGTCAGCGTCGAGGCGCTCGGCCGGGAGAGCACGGTGGGCATCGCCATCCGTTCTCTGGCAACCCGGGGGCGTCACGTCCAGATCGGATTGCTGGCGGAAGACCCACGGCTTCCGCTCGGCGACGTCATCGCCCGAGAACTGACCGTGATGGGCAGCCACGGGATGCCCGCGGGGGACTATCCGGCCCTGCTGGCCCTGGTCACCTCCGGCCGGCTGCGCCCGCAGGACCTGATCGGCCGCCGTCTCAGTCTGGCCGAGGCGCCCGCCGCCCTCGCCGCCATGAGCGACCCGGCCGCGCCGGGCGGCGTCACCCTGATCGAGCTCGCCCGCCCCTGAACTCGTGCGGCGGCTGCGGCAGCGGCGGCTCGCCAGGTATCCGTCTCCCTCCCCCTGTGGGGCCAACTCAGGAAAACCGGTGTGTCCGGGCGCCGCGGTGCCGCCGTTCCGGGACCGCCGAGGCTCGCCCGCGAGACTTCTCCTGAGTTAGCACCCCACCGGCACCGGCACCCCACCGGCCCCAGCCCGCAGCGCGCGGCCGGCAGACTCGGCTACGCGCCGCGGAGCCGCTCGGCCAGGTAGGCGTCGAGCCTGTCGAGCGGCACGCGCTCCTGCGCCATGGTGTCGCGGTCACGCACGGTGACGGCCTGGTCCTCGAGCGAATCGAAGTCGACCGTGACGCAGTACGGGGTGCCGATCTCGTCCTGGCGGCGGTAGCGGCGGCCGATGGCGCCGGCGTCGTCGAAGTCCACGTTCCAGGACTCGCGCAGCCGCGCGGCGAGGGACTTGGCCATCGGCGAGAGCGCCTCGTTGCGGGACAACGGCAGCACGGCGACCTTGATCGGCGCCAGGCGCGGGTCGAGTTTCAGCACGGTGCGCTTGTCGACGCCGCCTTTCGCGTTGGGCACTTCCTCCTCGTGGTACGCGTCGACCAGGAACGCCATCAGCGAGCGGGTCAGTCCGGCCGCCGGCTCGATCACGTAGGGAACCCAGCGCTCGTTCTTCGTCTGGTCGAAGTAGGACAGATCCTTGCCGGATGCCTCCGCGTGCGTCCTGAGGTCGAAGTCGGTTCGGTTGGCAACACCCTCGAGCTCGCCGAATTCGCTGCCGCTGAAACCGAAGCGGTACTCGATGTCCACGGTGCGCTTGGAATAGTGCGAGAGCTTCTCGGCCGGGTGCTCGAACAGGCGCAGGTTGTCGACGTTGATGCCGAGGCCGGTGTACCACGTCAGGCGCTGGTCGATCCAGTACTGGTGCCACGTCTCATCCGTGCCCGGCTCGACGAAGAATTCCATCTCCATCTGCTCGAACTCGCGGGTACGGAAGATGAAATTTCCCGGGGTGATCTCGTTGCGGAAGCTCTTGCCGATCTGGCCGATTCCGAACGGCGGCTTCATGCGCGCAGCCTGCAGCACGTTGGCGAAGTTCACGAAGATGCCTTGCGCGGTCTCGGGGCGCAGGTAGTGCATGCCGGCCTCGTCGTCGACCGGGCCGAGGTAGGTCTTGAGCAGGCCGGAAAAAGCGCGCGGTTCGGTCCAGATATGCCGGTTGCCGCAGTTCGGGCAGGGGATGCCGTCGATGCCGCCCTCGGGCGGGCGGCCCTTCTTCTCCTCGAATTCTTCCTCGAGGTGATCTGCGCGGAATCGCTTGTGGCAGCTCGTGCACTCGACCAGCGGGTCGCTGAAGACCTCGACGTGACCGGATGCCTCCCACACCTTGCGGGGAAGGATCACCGAGGAGTCGAGGCCCACCACGTCGTCGCGGCTGGTGACCATGAAGCGCCACCACTGCTTCTTGATGTTCTCCTTGAGCTCCACGCCCAGCGGCCCGTAGTCCCAGGCGGACCGGGACCCACCGTAGATTTCACCGGCCTGGAACACGAACCCGCGGTGGCGGGCAAGGGCGATGACGGAATCGAGGCGGGAGAGGGCGGCCACGGGGCTCCAATGGTCGAGAGGGCGGGGGATCTGGAAAGCACACAGGACAGGCAGAAGCCGCCCGGCGCTCCGTCCATTTTAGGCGTCCGTCCGGAAGGTGCCGCCAAGCTGTTAGCCTTGCTAAGGATTTCCGCAGTCCTTGCGGGTACCTCAAAGGAGAGATCATGGGCACCAAGCCCCGCACGCCACACGAATCAGCCAAGCGGGGTGAGGAGCTGGACCGGGATCCCCTCCTGTTGCCCGTTGCTCTCGACCAGATCACCCACGACGCCGAGGAAGCGCACTGGACCCCCCTGAAGGTCGGGATCTGGGGCGGCATCTCGCTGCTCGGCGGGCTGAGCTGGGTGATGCTCGCCGTTGTTCGCGGCGAGACCGTCAACGCCATCTGGTTCGTCTTCGCCGCCGTCTGCACGTACCTGATCGGTTACCGTTTCTACTCCAACTACATCCAGAAGCACCTGCTGCACCCCGATGACCGGCGCGCGACGCCGGCCGAGTACAAGGCCGATGGCAAAGACTTCGCGGCCACGGACCGCCGGGTTCTCTTCGGTCACCACTTCGCCGCTATCGCCGGCGCCGGACCGCTCGTCGGCCCCGTGCTGGCCGCCCAGATGGGCTACCTGCCCGGCACGATCTGGATCATCGTCGGTGTCGTGCTTGCCGGCGCGGTGCAGGACTACATGGTGCTGTTCTTCTCAATGCGCCGCGGCGGACGCTCCCTGGGTCAGATGGCCAGGGACGAACTCGGCAAGGTGGGCGGCACGGCCGCCCTCGTCGCGACTCTGGCGATCATGGTCATCATCGTGGCCATCCTCGCCCTCGTCGTCGTCAACGCCCTCGCGGACAGCCCCTGGGGCGTCTTCTCGGTCTCGATGACCATTCCGATCGCCCTGTTCATGGGCGTCTACCTGCGCTTCTTCCGCCCGGGCCAGGTCACCGAGGTCTCGATCATCGGCTTCATCCTGCTGCTGGCCGCCATCATCGGTGGTGGCATGATCGCGGACACCGAGTGGGGCTCGACCTTCTTCGCCATTGAACCGCTGCCCCTCGCGATCGGCATCATCGTCTATGGCTTCGTGGCTGCCATCCTTCCGGTCTGGCTGCTGCTGGCCCCCCGGGACTACCTGTCCACCTTCATGAAAATCGGCACGATCGGGATGCTGGCAATCGCCATCATCATCGTCCGCCCCGAGATCTCGGCCCCGGCCGCCAGCGAGTTCGTGAACGGCGGCGGCCCCGTGGTGAGCGGCTCGCTCTTCCCGTTCCTCTTCGTCACCATCGCCTGCGGCGCCCTGTCCGGCTTCCACGCCCTGATCGCCTCCGGAACGACGCCGAAGCTGATCGAGAAGGAACGCCAGACCCGGTTCATCGGTTACGGCGGAATGCTGATGGAATCATTCGTCGCCATCATGGCGCTCGTCGCCGCGCTGTCGATCGACCGCGGCATCTACTTCGCCATGAACTCCTCGCCGGCCCTGACCGGCGGCACCGTTGAGGGTGCTGTCACATTCGTGAACAGCCTCGGCCTGACCGGCGTCAACCTGACCCCCGAGATGCTCACCGAGACCGCGAAGAACGTGGGCGAGGAGACCATCGTGTCCCGCACCGGCGGCGCCCCGACCCTGTCGGTCGGCCTCGCCAACATCATGCACCAGCTTGTGGGCGGCTCGGGGATGATGGCGTTCTGGTACCACTTCGCCATCATGTTCGAGGCGCTGTTCATCCTGACCGCCGTCGATGCCGGAACCCGCGTGGCCCGGTTCATGCTGCAGGACAGCCTCGGCAACTTCTTCCCGAAGTTCAAGAACACGTCCTGGCGCCTGGGCGCCTGGGTCACGACCGGGATCATGGTCGCCGCCTGGGGTGCCGTGCTCGTGATGGGCGTCACCGACCCGCTCGGTGGCATCAACACCCTGTTCCCGCTGTTCGGAATCGCGAACCAGCTGCTGGCGGCCATCGCCCTGGCCGTCTGCCTGGCGATCGTGGCCAAGCGAGGGCTGTTCACGTACCTCTGGGTTGTGGCGCTGCCGCTGACCTTCGCCGCCGTCGTGACCATCTACGCGTCGTTCCTGAAGATCTTCTCGACCGTTCCCGGCGTGGGCTATTTCGCCCAGAATCGAGCGTTTTCCAACGCTCTGGATGAGGGACTCACCAGCTTCGGCACGGCGAAGACCGTCGAGGCGATGGAGGCGGTCGTGCGCAACACGATGGTGCAGGGCATCCTTTCGATCCTGTTCGTCGTGCTGGCCATCATCGTGATGGTCACCGCCGTGCAAGCCACCTGGAGGTCCTACAAGACCCGCAGCTTCGGCACCAACGAGGATGACGCGGTGGCGTCGCAGATGTTCGCCCCGTCCGGCTTCGTGGCCACTCCGGAAGAGAAGAGGCTGGCCGCACGTTGGGACGCCCAGATCGCCCAGGCCAAGCTGGTCAAGGCAGGGAGGACGACCCGCCGATGAATCTGCTCGCCAGTGTTCGCCGCGGCGCGAAGAGCTTCGCCTGGTTCATGAGGGGGGTCATGGGTGAAGACGCCTACGACAAGTACAAGGCCCACCATGAGGCCCACGACGAATCGATTCATGACCCGGATGCCGCCGCCTGCTCCGGACCAGTGATGATGACGGAGCGCGAATTCTGGCGCGACCAGACCGACCGCCAGGACATCAACCCCCAGGGTCGGTGCTGCTGAGCGGTTGCGCCACCATCACCCAGGGCTGCCCCCGCGAAGGATTGCTTCGCGGGGGCAGCCCCGTTTTCCTGTTTTCGCCGGCGACGCCGGTCAGTGCACGTATTCCAGCAGGTCGAGGCCGACCGCGCGCATCCCGTCGAGCACCGCGAGCCGGGACGAGAGGCGGGTGTCCGCGAAGGACATCGAGACCATGTAGGTCACCCCGGCGCGCGGGCCGCGCAGAATGCCGATCTCACTGCGCACGCCGGCATCCGTTCCGGTCTTGTTGACCAGCAGGAGGCCGTGATCGCCGGACCGATGCGCGAGCGGGTCGAGCCCGAACGCGCTGGCGACCATGGACAGGTCGGCGCCGAGCGACAGCCAGCCGAGCACGCGCTCGCTCGCCTCCGCATCGACGACCTCCCCCCGGGCCAGCGCCGTGAACAGCCAGGTGAGCTCCTTGGCGCTGCCGACCGAGAGCTGCGGCGCGTCATCGGGCCCGCGCCGGTCGCGCACAAGGTCGAGCAGGGCGGTGCGGCTGAGTCCGAGCTGCTCGGCGCGGGACCGCACCGCGTCCAGGCCGACTGCGCGGAGCAGCACATTGGTGGCCAGGTTGTCGTTGGTGGCACCGATCAGCGCAGCGAGGTCGGCGATCGGCAGCGAGGGAGCCTGCAGGTGCTGCCAGAGGCCGGATCCGGCGACCGAATCGGACACGGTGCGATCGAGGATCGTGTACGCGCCGAAGTCGGCGTCGCGGAGCCGGGCGGCGACCTCGGTCAGCAGAAGCACCATGCCGATGCCGGCGGTGGGCATGACCACGTGGTCGTCCACGGAGAACAGCACCCGGCCGGTGACCAGATCGGTGGCGCGGGCCGAAACCTGCACCCCGTCGACCGCGAGGTCACCGAGCGCCTGGAACCCGCGGCCGAAGTTCGCCGTGGCGTCCACGCCGCCGTGCCTGCCGCGGCGCGCCGATGAGTGGCGAGACCGGCGCTCTGAGTCCTGGGATGGCATGGCCACAGTGGGCAGGTCCTTACGTAGATTCGGGCTGCTCGACCCCCGTGACACGGACTGACGGTCGCGCTGAGGTCACCAGATCGTAACGCGCTTCTCCGGGTCCAGCCAGAGAGCATCGTCCGGGGTGACGCCGAACGCCGTATAGAACTCGTCGATGTTACGCACGATCTGGTTGCAGCGAAATTCGTTGGGCGAGTGCGGGTCGATCGAGAGCAGGCGGACGGCCTCCTCGTCACGCATCTTGAGCTGCCAGGCCTGTGCCCAGGAGAGGAAGAAACGCTGGGTGCCGGTGAGTCCGTCGATCACGGGTGGTTCCTGGCCGTCCAGCGAGATCAGGTAGGCCTTCCAAGCGATGGAGAGCCCGCCGAGGTCGCCGATATTCTCGCCGATGGTGAGTGCGCCGTTCACGTGGTGGTCGGGAACCTGGTTCGGGGCGAGCCCGTTGAACTGCTCGATCAGGGAGCTGGTGCGCTCGTCGAAGGCCGTGCGGTCTTCTTCGGTCCACCAGTCGGTGAGCAGCCCGGTGCCGTCGTATTTCGAGCCCTGGTCGTCGAAGCCGTGGCCGATCTCGTGGCCGATAACGGCGCCGATCGCGCCGTAGTTGGCGGCGGAATCGCGGGCATCGTCGAAGAACGGCGGCTGCAGGATGGCGGCCGGGAAGACGATCTCGTTGAAGCCCGGGTTGTAGTACGCGTTGATCGTCTGCGGGGTCATGAACCACTCGTCGCGGTCGAGGGGGTTGCCGATCTTGCCCAATTCCCGCTGGAACTCGAACTCGCTTGTGGCGCGAACGTTCTTGATCAGGTCGGCCGGGTCGATCGAAAGGGCCGAATAGTCACGCCACTTGACCGGGTAGCCGATCTTGGGGGTGAACTTCTCGAGCTTGTCGAGCGCACGGGCGCGCGTCTCCGCGGTCATCCAGTCGAGTTCGGTGATGCTACGGCGGTAGGCCTCGACCAGGTTGGCCACGAGTATGTCCATGCTCGCCTTCGCGCTGGGCTTGAAGTGCCGCTCGACGTAGATGCGCCCGACGGCCTCGCCGAGCGCCCCCTCGACGAGCGAGACGCCACGCTTCCAGCGCTCGCGCAGTTGGGGCGTGCCAGTCAGGGTGCGACCGTAGAAGTCAAAGCTGGACTCGACGAAATCGCTCGACAGGAACGCGGCGCTGGAACGGATGATCTGCCACCGCAGCCAGTCCTTCCAACCCTCGAGCTGGTCCTCGGTGAGCATCTCCGCCAGACCGGTCACGAAGCTGGGCTGGCGCACGACAACCTCGTCGAGAGCACCGGCCGGGCCGTCGAGCCCGTCAAGCCAGAGGTGCAGGTCGGCGCCGGCGGCCAGCGCGGTGACCTGACCCCAGGTCTTGAGGTTGTAGGTCTTCTCGCTGTCGCGCGAGCGCACCTTGTCCCAGTGGTGGGTGGCGAGCTCGGTTTCGAGAAGGAACACGCGCTCGGCGCGACCGGCGGCGTCCGCGGTACCGACGAGGCCGAACATCCGGGTCAGAAACGCCTGGTATGCCTCCCGGATCGCGGCAAACTTCTCGTCGCGGTAGTAGGACTCGTCGGGGAGGCCGAGCCCGCCCTGCTCGACGAAGACGAGGTAGCGCTCGGGGTCCCCCGGATCGTTGTCGACGAAGAGACCGAAGGCGCCGGACACGCCCGCGCGCTCGAGACGGCCGAGGGTGCCGAGCAGCTCGGGGATGGAGGTGACGGCGTCGACGGTGGCGAGATCGGCCGCGAGCGGGGTCGCTCCGAGCTCTTCGACGCGGTCCTCGTCCAGGAAGCTGGCATAGAGATCACCGAATTTGCGCTCCTCGGTGCCGGGGGCGGCGGTCTGGGCTTCGAGGATGATCTCCCGGACGGCCTTCTCCGATTCCTCGGCGAGCAGGTAGAACGAGCCCCAGCGGGCCTTATCGGCCGGGATCTCACTGCGGGCGATCCACTTGCCGTTCACATGGCGGAAGAGGTCGTCCTGCGGACGCACCTCGAGGTCAAGTTCGTCGCGGTCGATTCCGGATGCGGTCCCCTGGTCAGTCATGCCTCCACCCTATTCGCACTTGCCGGTGATCGAGCCTGTCGAGACCCGGTCGAGGCCCGCTCGAAACTAGAGCGCAAGATCGCGGCGACGGATGCCCACGCCGGCCAGCACCGCGCCGGCCAGGGCGAGGCCCAGCATCCACCAGGCGCCGCTCCAGTCGACGTCGGCGGCGCCGATCGTCGGCGTGTGGGTGAACGGAGACAGGTTGAGCAGCCAGTCGGGCAGGCCGAACAGCTCGCCAAACTCGCCGATGAACGCCGCGCCCAACAGCACACCCCAGCTCAGGCCACTGCTGAGCCGCGGCACGAAGGCGAAGAGCAACGCGGCGATCGTCAGGACGAGCAGCGCGGCCGGCGCCTGGGCCACCCCGGAGGCCACGGCGCTGGCCACCCGGTCGGCCGTGTCGGTGGTGCCGGCGGCACCTGCCTCGGGCGACGAGGCGAGCCCGGCCGCGGCGCCCCCGGCGGCCACGAGCAGCACCAGCGCGATGGCGACGGTGCCCACGAGGAGGTAGTCGACGAACCAACGGCCGCGGCGAAGCGGCAGGGCGAGCAAAAGCTCGGCGGAACCGTTGACCTCCTCCTGGCGCATGCGGATCATCGCCTGGGTTGCCGCCGCAGCAGCGATCACGCCCACCAGACCGAAGATGGTGTCCGTGAACAGGTCGATGATCGACGCCCGGCCGCCCGCCATCCGGGCCAGCGTATCGCCGATCTGCGAGCTCGACTCGACCAGTTCGACCACGGTTTCGCCCAGGGTTCCGGCGAGGACGCCGAGAACCAGGCCGGCAAGGGCCCAGCCGATCGTCGGCGCCCGCTGCAACCGCCAGGCCAGGCCGAGCGAACCGCCGAGTGTGCCCGATGCGTGCTGGGGGCCGGGCCGCTCTCCGATCAGGCTCGAGCCGAGGTCGCGCCGATGCTGCAGCAGCACGACCATCGCCACGAGCACGGCCGCGAGGGCCAGATCGAGCAGGAGCGGAGCCGGCCGATTCGTGCTGAACGCCTCCGTCTGCTGACCCCAGCCGATGGGTGACAGCCAGCTCGGCCAGGCACTGGTCATGCTCAGCCCGTCGGCGGATGCGGTGCCGCCGGCGTCGCCGAAGGCCCGCAGGGTGTAAGCGAGACCGATGAGCGCCGCCCCCAGGCCGTTCGCGCCACGGGAGGTGGGCATCACCTGGCCGGCCAGAAGCCCGACCCCGAGGAAGGTGATCCCGGTGGCGGCGACCGCGGCTCCGGTGGTGATCGCACCGGCGGCATCCAGCCCGGAGGTAAGCAGACCCAGCGTGACGGCCACCCCCGCGGCCAGGGCCGCGGCGATGCCGTGCAGCGCCGTCGCCAGCAGCGGGACCAGTCGGCCGGCGGGCGTCGCGGCGATCAACTCGGAGCGGCCCGACTCCTCCTCGGCGCGGGTGTGGCGTACGGCAAGGAACGTGCTCATGAAGGCCACGAGCGTGGCGAGGAAGGCGAAGATGAGGAAGAAGGTGACCGCGTCGGTATCCGCTCCCTGCGGCTCTCCGCGGAAGATGAGGATGGTCGGTGAGCCAACCGCGATCCGCATCAGCGCCTGGCGGTCGAGACTCGTTCCGAAGCTCGAGTCGACCGCGACGACGACGAAGGCGGCGAGCCCGAAGAACACGGCGATCCAGATCGGCAGCTGCACCCGGTCGCGGCGGATGTGCAGTCCCAGCAGTGGCCAGAGGGTGTTCACGCGGCCCTCGTCGGGACAGTCAGGACGAGGCTCACCGTCGTGGTCCGGTCGACGGCTCCGACGCCGGGGCATCCTCGCGGTAGTGGCGCAGGAACAGGGTCTCCAGGGACGGCGGAGCGATGGTCAGACCCTGCACGCGCAGCTCGGCCAGAACGGGCAGAACCTCGGGCAGCGCGTCGCTGTCAGCCGTGAAGCTCACCCGGTCGATGCCGGCCCGCTCGGTGCCGACCTGCGGTTCGGCGGCGTGCCAGGCGCCGTTTCCGACGACGAGGTCGTGGGCGGCCGGGATGCGCGCGGCCAACCCGGCCAGGTCGGCCTCGGTCAGGCCGGTGCTCGCGAAGGCGACATCGGTGCGGGTGAGGTGGCGGAGCTGGGCCAGCGTTCCGGTCTCGACGGTGCGGCCGGCCCGGATGATGCTCACCCGGTCGCAGAGGTGTTCCACCTCGGAGAGAATATGGCTCGAGAGCAGAACGCCGGCGCCATCCGCCGTCGCGGCCTGCAGCTCCCGGCGGAAGACGGCTTCCATCAGCGGGTCGAGGCCCGAGGTCGGCTCGTCGAGGATGAACAGGTCGGCCGGGGCTGCCAGGGCCGCGATCAGCGCGACCTTCTGCCGGTTGCCCTTCGAGTAGGTGCGGCCCTTCTTGGTCGGGTCGAGCTGGAAGGCGTCGACGAGGTGCGCCCGGCGCGCACGATAGGCCGCGGCGTCCGCCGTTCCACCACGCAGCCGGCAGAGCAGGTCGATCGCCTCACCGCCGGACAGGTTGGGCCACAGGCTGACGTCGCCGGGGACGTAGGCGATGCGGCGGTGGAGGGCGACGGCATCCGTCCACGGATTCCGGCCGAAAACCGTGGCGGCTCCTCCGCTCGGGCGGTAGAGGCCCAGCAGCACGCGGATGGTGGTGGACTTGCCGGCCCCGTTCGGGCCGAGGAAGCCGTGCACCTCGCCGGGGGCGACCGTGAGGTCGAGTCCGTCGAGGGCCCGAACCCGGCCGAATCGCTTCTCCAGTCCTCGGGTCTCAATGACGCTGCTCATGCTGCCCAAGTTACGCCCCTCCGTCGCCCGTCAGTGGAGCGGCCTGCTCCAAAGGTTCCCACCCCGGCGGTCGAGCCCGTCGATACCAGAGGCCGAACTCCCGCCTCAGATCCGCTTGCTCGGCAGTGCGATCAGTGTCTGCTTCGGGTCGTTCTCGACCGGTGGTCGGAGCCAGTACTGGTTTCCGGTGCGGGTGATCTTCCAGTGCTGGTTGTGTAGCAGCAGGTGGTGCGGGTGGCAGAGCAGTACTCCGTTGGCGAGGTTGGTGTTCCCGGTGTCCTTCAGCCACTCGTTGATGTGGTGGGCCTCGGACCAGGCCGGTGACCGGTCGCAGCCGCCCCAGAGGCATCCGCCGTCACGTACCCCCATTGCGGTCCGCTGTGCCTCGGTGAAGAGTCGTTCGTCGCGGCCGACGTCGATGATCTGGGCTTCCGCGTCGAACTTGATGCCGCGGGTGCCGGTGTCGCAGAGCAGTCGGTCGATGGTTTCCTGCGAGATCGGCACCGGGTTGCCCTCGATCTGCCCGTGAGCGGCGGGTTCGGTCGTTCCCGGCTCTTCGCCCGGGACCGCCGTGAGCGCCTTTTCGGTCACGATGACCCGCACCGAGGGTCGCGACCGCCGAAGACCCGGCCGGGGTCGGCCTCCCCGGCGATCTTCAGCAGCTGCAGCAGAGAGTCCGCGGCGATCTGGTCGGTGCTGCGGGGGTCGTCCTGCATCTTCTTCGCCCAGGCGGTAGATCTTCAGGTAGCGGTCGTCGTGGGCTTGCTTCTCGCGGGCGGCGATGCCGGCCTCGTCGAGCCGGTCGCGCATCCGGCGGGCCC
This sequence comes from Cryobacterium sp. TMT2-18-2, assembly GCF_004402245.1. Taxonomy (NCBI): domain Bacteria; kingdom Bacillati; phylum Actinomycetota; class Actinomycetes; order Micrococcales; family Microbacteriaceae; genus Cryobacterium; species Cryobacterium sp. TMT2-18-2. Next base: position 2,820 of record NZ_SOFU01000018.1, on the reverse strand, counting down.
GTTTGAAGACCTCGTCGGCATTCACCGTTGACGCCTCGGTGAGGAGCGCCGCGAGGGCCGCCGCGAGCTTCTCCGCGGTGACCGAGGCGTCGATCTGGCCGAGTCCGGCCCGGATCGACTCGGCCGCGTCGACGGAGAGGGCGCCGGCGGTCACGGCCCGGGCGATCGGCGTCGGGCGTCGAGAGCGTCGAGAGCGCCTCGTCGACCAGCTTGTCGGCCGCCTCGGTGTCGGCCATCATCGTGCCGACCGCGACGAGCTTGTACGCATCGCCCTTCGAGGTGCCGGTCCAGTTCTGGATGAGGGCCTCCGGCGAGAGGAACCCCTGCTGCGCGGCCAGCCCCGACTGGCCGAGCTCCGGGCGGGACGGACGGACGGGAGCGACGGGACGGGAACCGTCGGAGGTCGGGTCGCCGGGTCTCGACAGGCTCGACCACCGGGCGGGATCGACGACGGTGTTCGGAACGGCTGAACTAGAGTCTTGGGATCACCATCACCGTGCTTCGCCCGCAGCCCATCGACCGCGAGATCCTGCGCCTCGCCATTCCCGCCGTCGGCGCGCTCATTGCCGAACCGCTCTTCCTCCTCGCCGACTCCGCCATGGTCGGGCACCTCGGCGCCGTTCCTCTGGCGGGACTCGGCCTGGCCAGCGCCGTGCTTCAGACGATCATCGGCCTGATGGTCTTCCTGGCCTACAGCACCACGCCCGCCGTGGCCCGGTGGCTCGGGGCCGGCGACCGCCGCCGTGCGGTCGCCGTCGGCATCGACGGGCTCTGGCTGGCCCTCGGCCTCGGCGTGCTGCTCGCCATCGCGGGCTGGTTCGCCACTCCCCTGCTGGTCGGCGCCTTCGGAGCCGAGCCCGCCGTCACCGCCGCGGCCGCCAGCTATCTGGGCCTCTCAATGTTCGGCTTGCCGGCCATGTTGCTCGTCTTCGCGGCGACCGGCCTGCTCCGTGGGCTGCAGGACACCCGCACCCCACTGTGGGTGGCGGGGATCGGGTTCTCGGCCAACATCCTGCTGAATTCGGTGTTCATCTACGGCCTGGGTCTCGGCATCGTCGGGTCCGCCCTCGGTACGGTCGTCGCCCAGTGGGCGATGGTCGCCGTCTACCTGGCCGTCGTCGGCCGCCACGCTCGCCGCGAGGGCGCGCCGCTGCGCCCGCATCGGGCCGGGATGCTGCGGGGCGCGACATCCGGTGGCTGGCTGTTCCTGCGCACGGTGAGCCTGCGTGCGGCGATGCTGCTCGCGGTGTTCGTGGCCACAAACCTCGGTTCTCCCGAGCTGGCCGCCTTCCAGATCGCGATGACCCTGTTCGCCACGCTGGCGTTCGCCCTTGACGCGCTCGCGATCGCGGCACAGGCGCTGGTGGGCCGTGGCCTCGGCGCCGGCAACCTGGCCGAGGTGCGCGCTGTGCTCAGGCGCTGCCTCGAATGGGGTGTGCTGAGCGGGGCAGCCCTCGGGCTGCTGGTGATCGCCGCGAGCGGCGTGCTCGGCCGAGCGTTCACGAACGCGACCGAGGTCAGCGGCCTGCTGCCGGCGACCCTGATCGTGCTCGGGCTATCCGTTCCGCTCGGCGGGATGGTCTTTGTGCTCGACGGAGTGCTGATCGGCGCCGGCGACGCGCGCTACCTGGCCCTGACCGGGCTGGTGAACCTGGCCGCCTTCGTGCCGCTGGCGATCGCGGTGCTGGTGCTGGCACCGTCGGGGGCCGCGGGGCTGGCCTGGCTGATGGCCGCTTTCACGTTCGGCTACCTGGGTGCCCGCGCGGTCACCCTCGGGCTGCGCGCCCGGGCGGCGAAGTGGATGGTCGTCGGCGCACGCTGACACCGGGGCATCCCGGGCCGCTAACGGTCGCGGCGCAGCTCGGAAAGCGGGCGCAGGTTCTCCCGTGCGTCGGCCTCCGCGACCTGCGCCGGAAGGCCAGGCGAGGCGACGGCGGTTCTAGCTGAAGGAGTCGCCGCAGGCGCAGCTGCTGCCGGCGTTCGGGTTGTCGATCGTGAAGCCCTGCTTCGCGATGGTGTCCTCGAAGTCGATCGAGGCACCCTCGAGGTACGGCACGCTCATCTTGTCGAGCACGACCCCGACGCCGTCGAAGTCCACGACGACGTCGCCCTCGAGAATGCGCTCGTCGAAGTAGAGCTGGTAGATCAGGCCGGAACAGCCTCCGGGCTGCACGGCGACGCGCAGGTTCAGGTCTTCGCGACCCTCCTGGCTGAGCAGGCTGCGCACCTTCAGCGCGGCGGCGGCGGTCAGACCGACGCCGTGGGCCGGTGCGATGGGGGCAATGGTGTCGGTCATGGGACTCCTCGGACTTCACGTTGCATGGACGCGTCGGGACCGCTCCGCTTGAGCGTTTCGCCTGCGCGAGTATCCAGACACTCTAAGCTCCCGCGGCCGTTCTGCGAACCCCGGAGGCTGCCGCCGGCATCCGCTGCGCGCCCGCGCCTCCCCGACGACCCCGCGACAACCTGCCGGTGACCCGCCAAAGCGAGCCGAAGTGTAGCCAGATGAAATCCTGAAGCCTAGGGTGAAGTGTTCTCGTTTTTTTTATGCGCGTGGTCCAGATGACCGCGACGCAGCACGGCGTGGCCCTGATTGTCTTTGATCTCTCAGCGGTGCGCACCTGAGCCGTCCTCACAACTCGTTCTCAGCCGGTCTCCTCACGGAGTCCGGCTCGGGATGACCGGACTAATATCCGGGTTGCCGGGATGGCAGAAGAGGTAAATATGTCTGACGTCCTGCTTGACCGCCCCGAACTTGCGGGGCTTGGTGTCTACGAATTCGGGTGGTCCGACTCCGATGCTGCTGGTGCCTCCGCCCGC
>NZ_SOFU01000037.1:0-176538 GCF_004402245.1 Cryobacterium sp. TMT2-18-2 | reverse complement strand
CGAGAACAACGAGGTCCTTGCCCTCAGCACCGAGAACCGTTTCTTCAACCGGGCCCAACGCCGCGCCCTCGCCGCCCGCGACGGCGGCTGCACCATCCCCGGCTGCACCGTGCCCGCCACCTGGTGCGAAGTACACCACGTGATTCCCTGGCACCGCGGCGGAAAAACCACGATCGACAACGGGGTCCTGCTGTGTTGGTACCACCACCACACTATTGATACTTCCGGCTGGCAGATCCGGATGGTGCGCGGCAAACCTGAAGTCCGGGCACCGTACTGCTACGACCCCACCCGCACCTGGCGGCCCGCCGGGGAACACCGGGCCGGGGCTCCGGCAGGGCCTGGATCTCGGCCTGGATCGCGGCCCGGATCTCGACAAGCCCGACCAACGTCAGGGTGAGTTCCCGGGATCGGGTCACCGGTCTTGGCAGGCGCGACCGACGTCAGCTTGAGCCCCGGGCCGCGAGCGACCTGAGCCCGGTGGTCGAGGCCGTCGAAACCAGGCGGGCCATCTTCCGAACCCGACCGGCTCGACCACCGGAGGGTGTGCTCGACCGTCTAGGCGCGGAGTTTGGTGATCTGCAGCAGGCCGTCGCCCACAGGGGAGAGGGCACTGATGACTGCGGTGGACGAGGCGATGACGGTCAAGAGGGTGCGGAAGCCGGTCGCCACATCGTCGCGCTGGGCCGGGTTGGCCACGCGGCCGCGCCAGAGCGCGTGGGCCACGAGCACGGTTCCGCCCGGGCGGGCCAGGCGCAGGGCATGCTCGACGTACTCGATCACGCACTGCGGATCGGCGTCGACGAACACAATGTCGTAGGAGTTCTCGTTCATGCGCGGCAGCACATCCGCTGCCCGGCCCGTGATCAGGCGTACCCGGTTCGCGGGGATGCCGGCTTCGGCGAAGTTGGCTTTGGCGTGCTGCTGGTGGTCGACCTCGGCGTCGATCGAGGTGAGGGTGGCGCCGGGGGCGCCAGTGAGCAGCCAGATGCCGGAGACGCCGGCACCGGTGCCGACCTCGAGAATGCTCCGGGCCCCGGTGGCGGCCGCGATCACGGCCGATTGGGCGCCGACCGCCGGTGAAATCGCGTCGATTCCGAGTTCCAGGGACTGCTGTCTGGCCCGCGCCACAGCGTCGGACTCCACGACTGAGTCGTCGGAGAATTTCCAGTTCAGATCTTTGTCAGACACAGCGCAACTCCAGTAGGTGAATGGGTCAAGCCTAAGGGGGGCCGGGCATGGTCCGGGGAGGCCTCGCCGGGGGTTATTCTGGGGGAATGTTCGGTTTGACCTTCGAGAAGATATTACTGATCGGGATTGTCGCCGTCTTCCTGCTCGGACCCGAGCGGCTTCCCCACTATGCCGCCCAGCTGGCCCGCCTCGTGAAGCAGCTCCGGAACCTGGCCAACGGGGCCAAAGACCGGATGCGGGACGAGATGGGTCCGGATTTCGACGACGTCGACTGGAAGAAACTCGACCCGCGTCAGTATGACCCGCGCCGCATCATCCGTGAAGCTCTCACCGACGAAGACGAGCTGAAAGGCCAATCGGCGACCGTGTCGCGGGTGGTGCCGAACCCCGACGGCGCCTATCTGCAACGCAAGCGCGCCAGAGAGGCCGCCACGCTGCCGGCGCCCTTCGACTCCGAAGCCACGTAGCCACGAAGCCACGTGGCCAAACGAATCAGGTGACGAGCACACCGGATGCGGCGTATTCGAGCTGGCGGACGTCGGGAACGGGTACGTTGACCACGACCAGGCGCCCGGCCGGGAAGAGCGATTCGCAGGAGGTTCCCTGGTTGGCCGCACCCTCGTCGGTGTCCGCCATGGCCACCCGGTCGATGCCCAGCCGGGAGAGGGCAACGGCCCGTCCGACGGGGGTGGCAGCTCCTCGGCGATGATTTTGGAGCAGGAGAAATGCGCGCTGGGGTCGAACAGGTGCCTGTGCCGCCCGAGGCCAGGCCGAGGCCGAGGGCGGGGCGGTGACCGGCGGTGAGCGGCGCGGTGCGCACCAGAATATGCACGCCGGGCCATACGGGCGATGCGCGCGCGCTACGCTGAACCCACGAATCTGAGGAGTGTGACCGTGTCGAAGTCGAACACCCACGCGAAGCCCAAGCGGGTGCCACTGCCCGTCTACTCCGCCGAGTTGCGCAATCTGCAGACCGAGTTGGTCGCCATGCAGGAATGGGTCAAGGAGTCCGGGGCCCGCATCGTCGTGATCTTCGAGGGCCGGGACGCGGCCGGCAAGGGGTCCGCGATCAAGCGGGTCAGCGAGTTTCTCAATCCCCGCGTCGCCCGGATCGTCGCCCTGCCGGTGCCGACCGAGCGCGAGCGCGGCCAGTGGTACTTCCAGCGGTACATCGAACACCTGCCCTCCACGGGTGAGATCGTGCTGATGGACCGCTCCTGGTACAACCGGGCCGGCGTCGAACACGTGATGGGGTACTGCACCCCCGACGAGTACCGCCGGTTCCTGCACCAGGCGCCCCTCTTCGAACGGATGCTGGTCGAAGACGGCATTCTGCTCGTCAAGTATTGGTTCTCGGTGTCCGACACCGAGCAGGAGAGGCGGTTCCGGTCACGGCTGAACGACCCGATGCGCCGCTGGAAGCTGTCCGGGACCGACCTTTTCTCGATCACGAAGTGGGTCGATTATTCCCGCGCCAAAGACGAGATGTTCGTGCACACCGATCTGCCGGAGGCCCCGTGGTGGGTCGTCGAGAGCGAGGACAAGCGGGCCGCGCGCCTCAACATGATCAGCCACCTGCTGTCGATCGTCCCCTACACGCATCGCGAGCCGCCCCAGGTGACCATTCCGACTCGCCCCGCCGGCTCGGAGTACGAGCGCCCGCCGCGCGAGCTGAACCGGCCCGTGCCGGACATCACGACCACGCTGGGAAAGCCCACGGCTAAGCCGAAGGGCAAGGCCAAGATCAAAAAGAACGCGAAGAAGGCGGCCAAGGCGGAGGCGGCGAAGCTGGCCCCGGAGAAGGCGGCCCAGCAGGCGGCCAAGAAGGAGGCGGCGTCGGCCATGCTGCCCGTCTGAGCCGGGCTCGCGGAGCCGGGTCCCGACCCGGCTGCCCGGGGTCAGCGGCGGCGGATGCCCTTCAGCACGGCCGCCAGCAGCAGCATCGGCCCGGCCAGCCGCTCGAAGTCGTGGCCGGTGCGCGGCAGCTGCACGAGACCCGTCGGGCGCGCGATGGTGACGGCGTCCACGAACCTGAGCAGTCCCTCCGGGCCGTTGCGTCGGCCGAGACCGGACTGCTTCAGGCCGCCCATCGGGGCGGCCACCGAGGAGAACGACCCGCGATAGCCCTCGTTGATGTTCACGCTGCCGGCCTCGAGGGCCCCGCCCACGCGCAGGGCCCGCCGCACGGAACCGGAGAACACCGACGCATTCAGCCCGTAGTCGCTGTCGTTGGCGGCCAGGATGGCCTCCTGCTCCGAGTCGATCACGGTGACCGCGACCACAGGGCCGAAGGTCTCGCCGGCGAAGCACTCCATCGCCGGGGTGACCCCGGTCAGCACGGTGGGTTCGTAGAAGAACGGTCCCAGGTCGGGGCGGGCACGGCCCCCGACCTCGACCGTGGCGCCGTGGGCGACCGCGTCGGCCACCTGCGCGCTCACCCGGTCCAGCTGTGCCTGCGAGGTGAGGGAACCGACGTCCGTCGTGTAGTCGTAGTCGGCGCCGAGCCGGAGCGACCGGGTGACGGCCACGAATTCGCGCAGGAACGCGTCGGCCACACCTCGCTGCACGAAGATGCGCTCGATCGACACGCAGAGCTGGCCCATCGCCGTGAAGCAGGCCGGGGCCGCGTCGGTGGCCGCGCGGGCCGGGTCGGCGTCGTCGAGCACGATCAGCGGGTTCTTGCCGCCCAGCTCGAGCGAGACGCCGGTGAGGTTGCCGGCCGCCTGCGCCGCCACCCGCTTGCCCGTCGCGGTCGACCCGGTGAAGCAGACGTAGTCGGCCTCCGCGGTGACCGCCCCGCCGATCTCCGCGCCGTCGCCGACGACCACGGCCCAGAGTTGCTCGGGCACGCCGGCGTCGATGAATGCCTGACGCAACGACAGGACGCTCAGCGCACCCTGGTCGTCGGCCTTCTGCACCACACCGCAGCCGGCGGCGAGGGCCGGCACGACGTCCATGGCGGCGAGGCTGAGCGGGTAGTTCCACGGGGTGATCACGCCCGCGATGCCCTTGGGCCGGTAGCGCACAGTGGCCGTGATGACGAGCGGGATCGCGGAGTGGCGGCGCCCACCGCGCAGCACGCGCGGCGCGGCCAGGGCATTGAAGCGGGTGACGCCGGCGGCCTGGAAGACCTCCTCGAAGGCCTGGCCGCGGGTCTTGCCGGTCTCCGCCTGCACGGTGTCCTGCAGCAGCCCGCGGCGCTCGAGAATCAGGTCGTGCGCGCGCAACAGGATCGCCCGGCGCCGTGTAAACCCGGCCCGCACCCAGGCCAGCTGGGCGAGGCGGGCCTGCGCGTAGGCCGCCTGCACGTCGGGGAGGCCGCTGACGGGCAGCTCGTGCAGAACCTCCCCGGTGAAGGGCGCGATCACGGTGACCGTGGCCCCCGTCGTGGAACGTATGGAGCGGGTGAGGGTCGTGATCCCGGCAGGGTCGAGGGGGGAGGCAGGCATGCCCGAAGTCTAGGTGCGGACGGCGCGTGCGCTCCGCCGCGGTGCCGGTGCGGCGACGCTACTTCGGGGTGATGCCGAGGCTCAATCCGGAGAGGCCGCGCGCCCGGGTGGCGAGGCGGTCGGCAACCACACGGATGGCCACGGCCGCGGGGTCGGTCGGGTCGCCGTGCACCACGGGCACCCCGGTGTCCCCGCCGCTGCGGAGCGGCACGCTGAGGGGAACCTGGGCGAGCAACGGTACGGGGAACTCGTGCCCGGCGCCGAGCCGGCGCGCGACCTCGGCGCCGCCCCCGGAACCGAACAGCTCCAGCACCGTGCCGTCGGGCTGCACGATCCCGGCCATGTTCTCGATCACGCCGTAGATGGTCTGGCCGGTCTGCCGGGCCACGACACCGCTGCGTTCGGCGATGTCGGCGGCGGCCGGTTGTGGGGTGGTGACGACGATGACCTCGGCCTGGGGCAGCAGCTGCCCGACCGAGATGGCCACGTCGCCGGTGCCCGGCGGCAGGTCCAGCAGCAGGATGTCCAGGTCGCCGAAGTAGACGTCGGTGAGGAACTGGGTGATCGTGCGGTGCAGCATCGGCCCGCGCCAGGCGACCGCGACGGAGCCGTCCTCCACGAACATGCCGATCGAGATGACCTTCACGTCGAAGGCGATCGGCGGCAGGATCATCTCGCCGACCTGGGTCGGCTTGACTGCGGCGGACTTGCCCGTTTCGGGGGAAGGCGGGGTGACCAGGCCGAGGAGTCCGGGAATGGAGAACCCGTAGACATCCGCGTCGACGATGCCGACCCGCAGGCCGCGCTCGGCCAGGGCCACGGCGAGGTTCGCGGTGATTGTGGACTTGCCGACCCCGCCCTTGCCGCTGGTGATGGCGTAGACCCGGGTGAGCGAGTCCGGGCCGAACTGGTTGCTGCGGGCTTCCTTGCCGCCGCGCAGCTTCTCCGTCATCGCACGGCGCTGCTCGCGCGTCATCACGCTCACATCCACGGTCACGTTGCCGGGGCCGGCCACGGACTCCACGGCGCGCAACACATCGCGCTCGATCTGCCGGGCCGCCGGGCAGCCGGCGATGGTGAGACGGATGCCCACGAGGGCGCGGCCGTCGACGATCCGCACCCCGGCGACCATGTCGAGGTCGGTGATCGGCTTGCGGATCTCCGGGTCGATCACCCGGGCCAGGGCGGTGAGCACCTGGTCGGCGGAAAAGAGGGGCTCAGGCACTGGGCGATCGCTCTTCGCGGTCGCGGTCTCGCTCGCGGTCGCCCTTGCGGAGGCGTTTCCGGGTCTGCTTGTCCTGATCTTCGCGCTCTTCCAGGTTGTCGAGAAGGGCGCGCAGTTCGGAGCGGAGGAAATCGCGGGAGGCGAGATCCTTCATGCCGAGGCGCAGCGCCACCACCTCCCGGGCGAGATATTCGGTGTCGGCCAGGTTGCGTTCGGCGCGCTGCCGGTCCTGTTCGAACTGCACCCGGTCACGGTCGTCCTGGCGGTTCTGCGCCAGCAGGATCATCGGGGCCGCGTAGGAGGCCTGCATCGACAAGACCAGGGTCAGCGCGATGAAGCCGAGCGACACGGAGTCGAAGCGCCACTGCACCGGTGCGAGCGTGTTCCAGGCGATCCAGCTGACGGCGAAGAACGTCAGCCCGAGCAGGAACCACGGCGTGCCCATGCCGCGGGCGATGGCCTCGGTGAACCGGCCGAAGCGGTCGCGGCTGGGGCGGTCGCGGCTACGCCGGCGGTTGCGGCCGAGGGCGGGCGTGCGCAAACCCTTGGGGGAGTCGAGGCGGAGATCCGCTCGGTTAGCTCGGGCCATTGCCGGTCCTCCGTCCGTGGTGCAGCGGGATGCTTCCCGTGGTCAGCTCGGTGCGGGCCTCGGCCCGGCGGCGCACGTCGTCGTTGCCATCGTGGCTGCGCCAGTCGTCGGGCAGTAGATAGTCGAGGACGTCGTCAATCGTCACCACCCCGACGAGTCGGTGGTTGTCGTCGACCACGGGCACGGAGACGAGGTCATAGCTGGCGAGGATGCGGGTGACCTCCGCGGCCGAGGTGTCGGCGGTGACGGGATCGAGACCCTGGTCGAGCAGTGTGCCAAGGCGTTCGTGGGGCGGGTAGCGCAGCATCCGTTGGAAATGCACCATGCCGAGGAATCGGCCGGTGGGCGGCTCGTAGGGCGGGAGGGTGACGCAGATGGCCGCGCCGAGGGCCGGCGCCAGGTCGTGACGACGGATGAGAGCGAGCCCCTCCGCGACCGTGGCATCGGCCGAGACGATGATCGGTTCGGTCGTCATCAGGCCGCCGGCGGTGTCGGGGGCGTAGGTGAGCAGGAAGCGCACATCGTCCGCTTCCTCCGGCTCCATCAGGTCGAGCAGCTGTTCGCCGAGCTCCTCCGGCAGCTGCGCGATCAGGTCGGCGGCGTCGTCGGGCTGCATGTGGTCGAGCACGTCGGCGGCGCGGGCGTCGCCGAGCCGGGTCAGGATGCTGACCTGCTCACTTTCCGGCATCTCCTCGAGGGCGTCGGCGAGGCGGCCGTCCGGCAGCTCGCCGGCAACCTCGTGCATGCGCTCCGGCGGGAGGTCGAGCAGGGTATTCGCGAGGTCGGCGGGCTTGAGGTCGGAGTAGGTGGCGATGAGCTGCTCGGCCGACTGGGCCTGGCCCTCGGTGGTCTGCTCGCGCACCTCGGCCCAGTCCGTGAAGGTCGTGGCGCCCTTCGCGAAGAGGGACAGGCTGGTCTTGGGGCGGCGCACGAAGAGCTGGCTGATCGCCCAGCCGCCCTGGGGGAGCTCCTCGATCGAGACGTCTTCGATGGTCGCCTCACCGGAATTGTCGTTGAAGACCACCGTGCGGCCAAGCATCTCGGCAATGACGCGCACCTCGCCGCCGCGCTGCTCGAAGCGGCGCACGTTGATCAGGCCGGTGGTGATGATCTGACCCGAACCGATGCTGGTGACGCGCCCGATGGACACGAAAACGCGGCGTTTGCCCGGGATCTCCACGATCAGGCCGACGACGAGGGGCGGGTCGTTTTTTCGGTAGACCACCAGCACGTCCCTGACCTTGCCCACACGGTCTCCCGCGGGGTCGAAAACGGTACACCCGGCCAAACGGGCAACGAAGACTCTGGTGGCAGACACAGATCAAATCTAGGCCACCTTCAGGGCGGATCGGTCGTGTGAAAGAATGGACTCATGAGCAATCAGAGCCCCTTCGGCGGGCGCAGGGCCGCATTGTTCCCCGTTTTACCCAAGGGGGAGGTGCTCGCGACATACGCCACCTATGGCGAGGCTCAGGAAGCCGTGGACACTCTGGCGAAGTCCGACTTCCCGGTGAAGCAGGTCTCCATCCTCGGCAACGACCTCAAAACCGTCGAGCGGGTCACCGGAAAACTCACCTGGGGGCGCGTCGCTCTTGCCGGTGCGGCCTCCGGCGCCTGGCTGGGCGTGTTCTTCGGGCTGCTGTTCTTCATCTTCTCGCCGGATGGTGCGGGCCTGCCGTTCGTATTCGCCGCCGTGATGATCGGTGCCGGGTTCGGCATGCTGTTCGGGGTCGTCAGTGCCGCGCTCAATCGCCGTCGCCGCGACTTCACATCGACCATGCAGGTGATTGCCAGTACCTATCAGGTGATCGTCGACGGCGCCCTGGTCAACCGGGCCCGGAACCTTCTCGCCGGGCACGCTGAGGCCGAACGGGCGGTGCCGGCTCCGCCGCATCCGTCGGATCCCCCTCGCGTCGAAGATCCGCCCGCGGCTCCGCAGCATCCGCTGCCCTGACAGTCCGCGACCAGGTTCAGGTGGTGAGGGCGGCGATCCAGGCCTCGACCGCCTCGATGGTGCGGGGGATGCCGGCCGACAGGTTCTCCGGGCCGTCCGCAGTGACCAGGATGTCGTCTTCGATCCTTACCCCGATGCCGCGGTACTCCTCAGGCACCGTCAGGTCGTCGGGCTGAAAATAGAGGCCGGGTTCGATCGTGAACACCATTCCGGGCTCGATCGCGCCGTCCATGTACATCTCGCGGCGCGCCTGCGCGCAGTCGTGCACGTCGAGGCCGAGGTGGTGGCTGGTGCCGTGCACCATATAGCGGCGGTGGTGGCCGTTGTCGGGCAGCAGGGCCTCCTCGGCGGTGACGGGCAGCATGCCCCACTCGGCCGTGCGGCGCGCGATGACCGCCATCGCCGCGGCGTGCACGTCGCGGAACACGGCGCCGGGACGCGCCACGGCGAACGCGGCATCCGCTGCCTCGCGCACGGCGTCGTAGACGCGGCGCTGCACGTCGGTGAAGGTGCCGTCCACCGGGAGGGTGCGGGTGATGTCGGCGGTGTAGTAGCTGTCGACCTCGACGCCGGCGTCGATCAGGATCAGGTCGCCGGGCACGACGGCGCCATCGTTGCGGGTCCAGTGCAGGATGCAGGCGTGAGGGCCGGACGCGGCGATCGTGTCATAGCCGACCGCGTTGCCGTCGGACCGGGCCCGGGTGTTGAACACGCCCTCGACGAGCCGTTCGCCGCGGTGGTGGGTGCTCGAGCGGGGCAGGTCCCGGATAACGTCCTCGAAGCCGCGGGCCGTGGCGGCGACGGCGAGGCGCATCTGGGCGATCTCGTAGGAATCCTTGACCAGGCGCAGCTCCGACAGGCCGCGGGCGAACTGCTCGTCGGCGGCGTGGTCGCCGTTGATCTCGAGGCTGAACGGCGAGTCGGAGGCGTCGGTCGTGAGCACCTTCTCCGCCGCGAATCGGAGGCGGGCCTCGTCGACCTCGGTGGTGACGAGCGGGTCGGCCTCCCGCAGCACGAGGCTTTCGGTGTCGATCGTGTTCATGACCAGGGCCAGGTCGGCGATGCCGCGCACCGGCACGCCGAGGTCGGCGGCAACCTGGGCGATCCCGGGGCGTGGGCCGATCCAGAATTCGCCGATATCGGGGTTCGCGTAGAACTCGTCCGAGTCGCGGCCGGCCCGCTCGCGAAAGTAGAGGGTGGTGTCGTGGCCGGTCGCTGTGGGTTCGAGCACCAGCACGGCGCCGGGTTCGGCGTCGCTGCCCCAGCCGGTGAGGTAAGCGAAGGCCGAGTGTGCGCGGAACGCGTAGTCGGTGTCGTTGGAGCGCTGCTTGAGACGGCCGGCGGGGATGACCAGACGCTGTCCGGGGTGCATGCCGGACAGGCGTTCGCGGCGGGCGGCCGCGAAACGCGCCTGCTCGCGGGCGAGCGGCAGCTCTTCGGTGCGCTCGGCCCAGTCGCTGGAGATGTACGCCTTGAACCCGGCCGAACCGGGGGTGGTGGAGCGGTTCTCATTCGATCGGGGAGCAGGGGTGATCGCGGTTTCGCTGGAAGTGGCCATGGCCCATTGTCCCATTGAGCTAGGAGGTCGGGGCGTGGGCGGCCACGATCGGGCGGTGGTCGCTGCCGGCCCCGTCTCCCGACTCGATCACGCGCAGGCCCTGACGGCGCCGGCTGGGAACCCCGCGGGACGGTCCGGGTCCGCCGCACAACTAGCATGGGGGAATGCTTGGTGCTCGACGATTCCGCGGTCCGATCGACCTGCACACGCATTCGAGCGTGTCGGATGGCACGGAGACCCCGTCGCAGCTTGTGCGGGCCGCCGCCGCGGCCGGCCTGGGCACGGTCGCACTGACCGACCACGATTCGACCGCCGGCTGGGCCGAGGCCGGTGTTGCCGCCCGCACCGCCGGACTCACACTCATCCCCGGCATGGAATTCAGCACCCGGGTGGGCTTCTCCAGCGTGCACCTGCTCGCGTACCTGTTCGACCCGTCCAACGCCGGCATCGTGGCCGAAACCGCCCGGGTGCGGCAGGCACGGCTGGTGCGCGCCGAGCAGATGGTGGAGCGCATTGGCGTCGACTACGCCCTGACCTGGGAAGACGTGCTCGCCCAGACCACGCCGGATGCGACGGTCGGCCGCCCGCATATCGCCGACGCACTGGTGGCCCGCGGGTTCGCGCTCACCCGGAGCGAGGCCTTCGCGGGAATCCTGCACTGGGAGGCCGGCTACTATCAGCCCCACTACGCGCCGGACCCGCTGCGGGCCATCACCCTCGTACGCGCGGCCGGTGGGGTGCCGGTCATCGCGCACCCGGCGACGCGCGGGGCAGTCGACGTCATCCCCGAAGCGAAATTGGCCCGGTTGGCCGAAGCCGGCCTTTTCGGGCTCGAACTCGAGCACCGGGAGAACAGGCCCGAGGCGAAGGCCCACCTCTACGCGCTCGCCGAGAAGTACGGACTCTTCATCACCGGGTCCAGCGACTACCACGGCGAGGGCAAGCCGAACCGCCTGGGCGAGAACACGACGGCGTCTGAGGTGCTCGAGCGCATCATCGAACAGGGAACGGGCTCGCCGCCCGTCTACGGCTGACGCCGCCCACCCGAGGGAACCGGGCGCACGGTCTACCATGCGCCGCGAGTCCTCACGTGAGCCGCCGCGGAGGCAAACGACAAGCGCCCCCGCCGAAGCGAAGGCGCTTACGGCCGGAACTGCCGTGCAGGAACTGCCTCGCAGGGGGTGGCTAGTTGGGGGGTGGCTAACTGAGGGGTGGCTAGCTGGGGGTGCCGGCCTGCGGGGCGTGGCGACGCGTGCGGCTCCGACGCCGCGGGGCGCTGTTGCCGTCGTGGTGCTCGGCGCCGCCGCCGTCGTGGGTGCCGGCGGCCGGGGTGATGACCGGGGCATCCGGGTTGGTGGTCGCGCTGACCCGGGTGCGCGAGCGCGGCGGGCGACTGCCGGCCTGCTCGCCGGAGTGGCTCGCGCCCGAGCGTGCGGCGTCGGTGTGACCGGCGCCGGAGCGACCGGCGCCCGAGCGACCGGATTCGCCACCGGCGCGGCCCCCGCCGGAACGGCCGGAGTCAGAGCGGCCCGAGTCGGAGCGGCCGGCGCCGCCGGTGCGGCCTGCGCCACCCGTGCGTGCAGCCGAGGCGGCGGTCTCTCGGATGGGCGAGGCGCGGAGGCGCCCCTTCGACCCGACCGGGATGTTCAGGTCGGCGTAGAGGTGCGGCGACGACGAGTAGGTCTCCATCGGAACCGGCGTGCCGAAGTCGAGCGCGGTGTTGATCAGCGTCCACTTGTGCATGTCGTCCCAGTCGACGAACGTGACCGCAATGCCGGTCTTGCCCGCACGGCCGGTGCGTCCCACGCGGTGCAGGTAGGCCTTCTCGTCCTCGGGGATGGTGTGGTTGATCACGTGGGTGACGTCGTCTACGTCGATGCCGCGCGCGGCGACATCCGTGGCGATCAAGATGTCCTTCTTGCCGGCCTTGAAGGAGGCCATGGCGCGTTCACGCTGTTCCTGGTTGAGGTCACCGTGCACGGCCGTGGCGTTGAAGCCGCGATCGCCGAGCTCCTCGACCAGCTTGGCGGCGGCGCGCTTGGTGCGGGTGAAGATCACGGTCTTGCCGCGCCCTTCGGCCATCAGGATGCGGCCGATCACCTCGTCCTTGTCCATGTTGTGCGCGCGGTAGACAAGGTGCTCGATGCTGGCCTGCATCAGGCCCTCGTCGGGGTCGGACGCACGGATGTGGATCGGGCGGTTCATGAACCGGCGCGCGAGGGCCACGATCGGGCCCGGCATCGTGGCCGAGAACAGCATCGTGTGGCGGGTGGACGGCGTCTGCGAGAACAGCTTCTCGATGTCGGCGAGGAAGCCGAGGTCGAGCATCTTGTCGGCCTCGTCGAGCACCATCTCGCTCACGTTGGCGAGGCTGAGCAGACGCTGGCTGGCGAGATCGAGGAGTCGGCCGGGGGTGCCGACGACGATCTGCGCGCCGGCCTTGAGAGCCTCGATCTGACCTTCGTACGCCTTGCCGCCGTAGATGGAGACAACCTTGGTGTTGCGGTTGCTGGATGCCATCTCGAGGTCTTCGGAGACCTGCACGCACAGCTCGCGGGTCGGGACGACGACGAGTACCTGCACGCCGGGGGCGGGGTCGAGCCCGAGTCGCTGGATGATCGGAAGGCCGAAGCCGAGGGTCTTGCCGGTGCCGGTCTTGGCCTGACCGATGATGTCCTGGCCGCTCAGGGCGAGGGGGATGGTCTGCACCTGGATGGGGAAGGGCTCGATGATGCCTTTATCAGCGAGAGCCTGAACCATGTCCTGGTCGATGTTGAGTTCGGAGAAAGTCACGAATTATTGCCTTGTCATTAGCTGGAAGCGGGATGCGCCCGTCTTTTGCTTCGGGCACCTGGCCATCGATCCATGCCGATGGCGTGGTCCCAGCCTATCGGGCGGCCCTGTGAAGTCTCTTATACCGGACCCGGACGCGCCGATTCGCCCAGCGTGGGCCGGAACCCGCGGTGCCGGCGCGACACTGTCCTAAGCTGGGCCTGTGATCATGTGGACTGGTCGACGCGGGAAGCGCGTGGAGGCACCCCGGCAACCGGCGCGGCGGGCACGCCAGTCGACCACGAAAATGGACATCGCCGGTTTCACGCCGGAGTTGCTGCCCTACCTCGGCCAGGCGGCGTACTTCCAACTCGGCATGTTCGAGAACCTCGCCCTGGCCATCGCGATCGCTCCGGACCTCACCGCGAAGGAGGCGCTGAGCGTCGCCGCCGGCCGGGCCCTCGCCAAGCACCAGGGGCTCGTGGCCGAGATCCGTCGCCGCGGCGGTGAGCCGTCCGAGGTGATGGCCCCGTTCGCGCCCCACCTCGACGCGTTCCGCGGGCAGACGGCCGGCGCCGACTGGAACGAGCTGCTGCTCAGCTGCTATCTCGCCGGGGGACTGCTCGACGACTTCTTCATCCGGCTGTCCGACGGGCTGCCCGGCGACGTGGGCCCGCGGGTGGCGCACCTGCTCGGCCAGGATGCCGGCACGGAGGTTCTCGTCACCCATCTGAAGGCCGCCATCGGGGCCGCCCCGGCGCTTGGGTCGCACCTGGCCCTGTGGGGACGACGCTTGGTCGGGGACACCCTGCTGGTCGCACGCTCGGCTCTGCCGATGGAGGGCATCACCGCCGCCGAGTCCCGGATCGAACCCGTGTTCACCGAGCTCATCGCCGCGCACACGCGGCGAATGGACGGGCTCGGCCTGACCGCCTGACCGCCGGCCCCCGCCGCCCGGGAGCCGTCGTCACGCGCCGGCCGGGTGCCCGTCGCGCATCAGGGTGTGCAGCATCCGCTCATCCCCGGCGGTGCGCGTGCGCACCAGGGCCAGGTCGGCTGCGACGGATGCCAGTGCGGTCACCCCGAGGGTGACCCACCAGATCCAGCCACCGTCCCAGGGCACGCCGAGCCAGGTCAACGCCACCCAGACGACGGACGCGACCATGGTGCCGATCGCCGGGACGAGGACAGCGCCGTGTGCGCGGCGCCCCGGAATGGCATACCGTGCGGCAATCCCCAGAACCGCACCGCCGAGGGCGATGAAGAGCAGTTCCACGGTTGGTCAGGCGACGAAGCCGACGCGGCGGGACTCCTCGGAGCCCAGCTCCACGTACGCGAGCCCGACGGTCGGAACGATGTAGACCTTGCCCTTGCTGTCGGAGAGCTTCAGGTACCCGGTCTGTCCGGCGAGGGCGGCAGCGACCGTTTCCTCGACCTCGTTCGCGGGCTGTGAGGTCTCGAAGCCAATCTCACGGGGAGAATTGAAGATGCCAATGCGGATATCCACCAGATGCGCCTTTCGTTGCCTAAGCGCCCAGATTACGACAGAACCGCGTACCGGGCCGACATCGTTCACTGTCGGCGCAACCCGTTACGTTTGAAAACGTGACAACCCTGGGATTCCCGCTTCGCACCGAGCAAGAACCGGTCGTGCTCGACGACTCGCAACGCGCCGTTCTGGCGCTGGTAGCGCAGCCTGCCCTGCCCGGTGGGCGACGCCACATCCCGGGAGTCGGCGCCGCCGTGATCGGCGCACCCGGCACCGGCAAGACCACCACGCTGGTCGAACTCGTCGCCGAGTGCGTGCGCGACCACGGGTATTCGCCCAGCGAGGTGCTTGTGCTGGTGCCCACTCGCACGGGGGCGACGGCCCTGCGCGACCGGCTCGCGCTGCGCCTCGGCGTGCCCACCAACGGCCCGCTGGCCCGCACCGCGAACTCGGTCGCGTTCCAGATCGTGCGGGATGCCGTGGCCCGGGCGGGAGGCGCGGCTCCCACCCTGCTCACCGGCGGCGAACAAGACCAGATCATCGCCGAGCTGCTCGAGGGGCACCGACAGGACCACGCCGAAGCGCAGCAGGCCGAAGCGCAGGGCGAGTCGCAGCACATCGAGTCGCACCCTGAGTCGCGGCACGCCGCACCGGACTGGCCCGACACCCTCGGCGCCGAGGTGCGCAGCCTGCGCGGGTTCCGCACGCAGCTGCGCGACCTGATGATGCGCGCCGTCGAATACGGCGTCAGCCCGGAGGCGCTCGCGGCTCTCGGCCGCAGCGAGCAACGCCCGGAGTGGGTGGCCGCGGCCGAGTTCATCCGCGGCTACGACGACGTGAAAGACCAGTCCCGCCCCGGCCAGTACGACTCCACCGAACTGGCCCAGTTCGCCGCGGCCATCGTGGCCCGGGCCCCGGCCGGTTCCGCGACGCTCGGCTCGCTCGGCGGCCTGCGCCTGATCCTGCTCGACGATGCGCAGGAACTTACCCAGGCCAACCTGACCCTGCTCGCGCAGTTCGCGGCGCGCGGCGTGGGCGTCATTGCGTTCGGCGACCCCGATATCAGCACCGGTTCCTTCCACGGCGCCCACCCGGATGCCCTCGGCCGGCTGGGCGCGTACCTGTCCGGCGCCGTACTGCCGACCCTGGTTCTCAGCACGGTGTACCGGCACGACGCGGCCATCCGCGGGGTGGTGCGGGGGATCACGCACCGCATCGGCGCGGCCTCGGCCGGCACTCAACGGTTCGCCGTCGGCGTGGCCGACCCGGCCGCGCAGGCAGTCCAGCCTGGAGGGCAGGCGGACCAGGCCGAGCCTGCCGGGGAGCCGAACCCCGTGCAGACCATGCTCGCGGACAGCCCCGCCGACCAGCTCGCCGTGATCGCCCGCCGGCTGCGGGAGCGGCACGTGCTCGGCGGCATTCCGTGGGGTCAGATGGCGGTCGTCGTGCGCAGCGGCTCGCTCATGCCCGCCCTGTCCAAGGGGCTCGCCGCGCTCGAGGTGCCCACCCAGGTGTCGTCGGCGCAGACCGCGCTCCGCGACGATTACGCCGTGCGGGCCTTCATCCTCGCGCTCGAACTGACCCTGGGCCGCACACCCCTGGGGCCCGAGGAGGCGACCCTGCTGCTCCGCGGCCCGCTCGGCGGCCTCGACCCGATCACCCTGCGGCGCCTGCGTGCCGCGCTGCGCCAACAGGAACTCAGCAGTGACCGGAATCGCTCCGCCGACGAGCTCCTGGTGGAGGCCCTCGGCGACCCCGGCCTGTTCGCCGCCATCGACAACCGCACGGCCCGCCGGGCGGCCAGCTGCGGGGAGAGCCTCCGGGCGGCCGCCGTGGAATACGCTGCCGGCGCCACGATCGAGGAACTGCTCTGGGGTCTTTGGCAACGAAGCGGCCTCGCCCGGGAGTGGAAGGACCAGTCCACCGGCACGGGCATTGTCGCCGACGAGGCCAACCACAACCTCGACGCCGTGGTGGAGCTCTTCTCCGCCGCGCAGCGCTACGTGGAGCGCACCCCGACCGCCCCGCCGGTTTTGTTCCTCGAACACCTTGTCGACACCGACGTGCCCGAAGACACCCTCGCCCCGCGCGCGCTGGGCGACGCGGTCGTGGTGTCGACCCCGAGCGGCCTGATCGGCCGTGAATTCGACGTCGTCGTCATCGCCGGGGTGCAGGAGAACGTCTGGCCCGACCTGCGCATCCGTGGTTCGCTGCTCGGAGCCGGCGACCTGGCCGCGCTCGCCGCCGGCCGGCGCCCGGAGGAGGCCGGCGCCCGCACCACCGTGCTGCACGACGAGCTGCGCATGTTCGCCCAGGCGGCCAGCCGCGCCCGCAGCGAACTGCTGGTGACTGCCATCGACAACGAGGAGAACCAGCCGTCGGTCTTTTTGCGGCTGCTGCCGAAGCCCGTACCGCACACGGCTCCGGAGACCGGCGACATCAGCCGCTACCCGCTCTCCCTGCGCGGCCTGGTGGGCCGGCTCCGCCGGGATTTGACCCGGGGCACCGCGGCCCACGGCGACGAGGCCGCGAGCCGGGCCACGGATGCCGCAGCGACCCTGGCCCGGCTGGCCCGGGAGAACGTGGTCGGTGCCGCCCCCGACCAGTGGTACGGCCTGAACGAGCCCAGCACCGTGCGCCCGCTCAACGACCCGGAGGTCGGCGACGCCCCGGTGCGCGTCTCGCCGTCGCGGATGGCGGCCTTCGAGACCTGCCCGCTGCACTGGGTGATCGGGCAGGTCGGCGGCGGCACGTCCAACACCGCCGCGAACCTCGGCACGATCATCCACAAGGTGATGGAGGACTCCACCACTCATAGCCCCGACGCGCTCTGGAAGGGCGTCGAGGCGCGCTGGGGTGAGCTTCAGTTCGACGCCGACTGGCAGTCCCGGGTGCAGAAGGTCGAGGCGCGCGCGTTGACCGACCGGCTGGCCTCCTACCTGCTCGACTTCGAACGCGGCGGTGGCAGCCTGCTCAGCGCGGAGGGCACCTTCCAGCTCGACGTCGACGGCGCCGTGCTGTCCGGCACGGTCGACCGGGTCGAGCGGCTCGGCGACGGGCGGGCGGTCATCGTCGACCTGAAGACGGGCCGCGGCGACCCGATCAGCGACGCCGGGGTGGCCCTGCATCCGCAGCTCGGCGCCTACCAGCTCGCGTTCAGCGAGGGTGCCATCGAGGGCATCCCCGCCGGAATGCCGCTCGCCGGCGCTCGCCTCCTGATCGTGTCCAGCGGCACGGTCAAGCAGAATTACCGAAATCCCACCCAGCCCACCTTCAGCCCTGAGGAGCTTGCGGCCTTCCGCAGCCGGGTCGGTTGGGACGCCGCCGGCATGGGCGCCGCCACCTTCCTCGCCGAAATCAGTTCCCACTGCCTCGACCCGCGCTCGCACGGGTCCTGCCGAATCCACGTCATCAAGCAGGTCAGCTCATGAACCAGTCCGTCACCCCGCCGCCCATCTCGGCCCGCCAGATCGCCACGACGCTGGGCATGTTCCCCCCCACGGACGAACAGCAGGCCGTGATCGAGGCGCCGTTGGCGCCCACCCTCGTGGTGGCCGGGGCTGGCAGCGGCAAGACCGAGACCATGGCCAATCGGGTGCTCTGGCTGCTCGCCAACGGGCACGCCCGGCCCGACCAGATCCTCGGCCTCACCTTCACCCGCAAGGCCGCCGGCGAACTGTCCGAGCGCATCCGCGACCGCATCGACCAGCTCGACGCGCAGGGGCTGCTGCCGAAGCCGCCGGCGCCCGCGGCGGGGGCGGTCACGATCGATTCCTCCGACCTGTTCAACATGCCCACGGTGTCGACGTACAACTCGTTCGCCAGCCGCCTGTTCACCGACAACGCCCTGCTCCTCGGGCGTGAACCCGAGTCGGTGCTGCTCAGCGAGACCAGCGCCTGGCTGCTGGCCCGCCGGGTGGTGATCGAGCACGGCGACAGCCGGCTCGTACCCTTCGGCAAGAAGATCGACGCGGTGACGGATGCCGTGCTCGCCTTCAGCCGTTCCCTCGCCGAGAATCCCCCGCCCGTCGTTCCGGGCGTTCCGGCCGCGCCGCACGACCTGACCGGCCTCTCCGCCGGCTTCGGCTATCTGCGAGACCTGCCCTACGGCAACCCGCGCAAGAAGATCCCGTATGCCTCGGTCGCCGAGTCGCTCGCGGCGGTGGAGCCGCTGCCGGTTTTGTTCGAGCTCGCCGAACGTTTCGCAGTGGAGAAGCGCCGGCTCGGGCTGATCGAGTTCTCCGACCAGGTGGCTCTCGCACTGCAGGTCAGCCAGAAGGCCCTGCAGGTCGTCGCTCGCTACCGCGACCAGTACCGGGTGGTGCTGCTCGACGAATACCAGGACACGTCGGTGCTGCAGACCGAGCTGCTGCACACCCTCTTCAGCCGGCATCCGGTGATGGCCGTCGGTGACCCGCATCAGTCCATTTACGGCTGGCGCGGGGCCAGTTCGGCGAACCTGCTGGGTTTCTCGCAGAGCTTCGCCGGACTCTCCAACCGCCAGTCGCCGTCGATGAGCCTCTCCGTCACCTGGCGCAACCCGGTCACGGTGCTCGACACCGCGAACGCGCTGGTGGCGCCGCTGAGCGAGGCGCTCCGGGCCCGGCCCGACGGCATCCAGGTCGGCACCCTCGCGGTGCCGGCCGGCAAGGCGAACGGGCGGGTCGAGGCGTCGATGCTGGAGACTATCGCCGACGAGGCCCGGGTCGTGGCGGACTGGTTCGCCCAGCGCCTCACCAGCGGCACCGACAAGACCGGCGCGATGCTCTTCCGGGCCCGGCGCGAGATGGAGTTCTTCGCCGAGGTGCTGCGGGAGCACGGCGTCCGCGCCCACGTGCTCGGCCTCGGCGGCCTGCTCTCCACCCCGGAGGTCACCGACGTCATCTGTGTGCTGCGGGTCGTGCACGATCCCGCCGCCGGCAGCGAACTGGTGCGACTGCTCGCCAGCGGTCGCTACCGGGTCGGCCCCCGCGACCTGCAGCACCTCGCGGCCGTGGCGCGCTGGCTGGCGGCACACGACTGGGCCCAGCAGGCGGTGACGCGGGAACTCAAAGACAAGATGCGGGCATCCGTCGCCGTCGACGAGGGCGCGTCGCTCGTCGACGCCCTCGACTTCGTGGCTGCCGCCCCCGAGACCCACGGGCAGCTCGCGGGCTTCAGCGACACCGGCCGGGCCCGGGTGCGGGCCGCCGGCCGCCAGCTGGCCTGGCTGCGCGCGCGGGCCGGCCTGCCGCTGCTGGACTTCGTGCGGCTGATCGAGCAGGAGCTCCTGCTCGACGTGGAACTCGTCGCCAACGAGGCCAACAGCCTGGGCCTCGCGAACCTCTACGCTTTCCACGACACGGTCACCGCCTTCCTTGCCAGCGACGAGGTCGGCAGCCTCGCCGGTTTCCTGCGCTGGCTGGGCAGGGCCGCCGCCTCCGACGACCTGGGCCCGCGGGTCGAGCCGGGCGAGAGCGGCACCGTGCAACTGCTCACCATCCACGGGGCCAAGGGGCTCGAGTGGGACTATGTGGCCATCCCCAACCTGACCGAGAAGAGCCTGCCGGCGCAGACCCGGGACGGGGCCGGCTGGCTGAAGTTCGGTGAGCTGCCCTACCCGTTCCGCGGCGACCGGGCCGAGCTGCCCGAGCTCGCCTGGCAGGAGCATGAGACCCAGCTGTCGTTCGACACCGAATTTCACGCCTATAAAGTGCAGCTCGCCGCCCGCCACGACGACGAGGAGCGGCGCCTGATCTATGTGGCCACGACCCGCGCCCAGCAGGAGCTGCTGCTCACCGGTTCATACTGGGGCGGCGGCAGCACCGTGCGCGCCCCCAGTCGGTACCTTGAAGAGCTCGCCGAGGCCGGGCTGATCGCCGCGCTGCCGGAGGGCAGCGAGTACGGTGAGAAACCCGACACCGGGGAGCGCGTCGATGAGCACTGGCCCTTCGACCCGCTCGGCACGCGGCGGCCCCTCGTCGAGGCCGCAGCCGCCCGGGTGCGCGCCGAAGCACAGACCGAGCGCGACACCCGGTGGTCCCACGCGGTCACCCTGCTGCTCGAGGAACGGATGCTTCGCCTTGCCGGCGCGGGCCCCGTCCCGCTGCCCACGCGCATTCCGGCTTCGCGGTTCAAGGACTACATCGATGACCCGGTGGGGGTGGCCGCCGCCCTGCGCCGCCCCATGCCCGAGCGACCGTACCGGGCCACCCGGCTGGGCACTCTGTTCCACTCCTGGGTGGAACAGCGCGCCGGCGGGGCGTCGGGCGGCGACCTGATCGACGCGGACGAGAGCGAACTGGATCTGGGTGACCAGGGCCCCGACGCCTTCGACCTCGACCTCGACCAGAACCAGCCGCTGGAGCAGGCCCAGCTCGAACGGCTGCAGCGCACCTTCGAGCAGTCGCCGTGGGCGTCGGTGCAGCCCGAAGAGGTCGAGATCGAGATCCACCACGTGCTGGCCGGGCAGGTCTTCGTGTGCAAGCTCGACGCGGTCTACCGCACCGTGACGGGCTACCAGGTCGTCGACTGGAAGACCGGACGGGCGCCTTCGAGCGCCGTGGACCTCGAGCTTAAGCAGACCCAGCTGGCCCTGTACCGGCTCGCCTATGCGCGCTGGAAAGGCATCGACCCGGAGATCGTCGATGCGGTGTTCTACTTCGTCGCGGACGACACGATCGTCGCCCCGGACCGGCTCTACTCCGAGGAGGACCTGGTGCGGGCCTGGTCGTCCGTTCGCCTGAGGGCGGTGTCGCCCACGGTTTCGCCCACGGTGTCGATCGCGCCGGTGGTGGCATCGTCGGACGATGACGATGACGATGACGATGACGATGACGATGACGAGGACGACGAGCCTGGACCCGAACCGGAGCCGGTCTCGTCGTCGTCCTCGAACTCGCCGCCGAACTCCGACAGGTTGTAGGCGTCGGTGTGCATGGAACCGCCCAGGTCGCGGCGGGGGATGCCGCGCGGTGTGGACTTGAGCATGCTCTCCACCGCGGCAACATCGAGGATCGGGCCGGTGGCCGGTGACAACGGATGCGACGTAGCCTGGTGCACGTTGTCCACCAGACCGTCGAGCATGGCCACGGCGTCGTCGACGATCCTCTGGCTGCGTGTGTCCGTGCCGTGCAGTAGCCAGCGGGCCAGCTCCAGCTCGGCGTAGAGCATCGCGCGCTGCGTGATCCTCGGGTCGTTGCCCTGGCGAGCCGACGCGTACGACGCGACGGCGGTCTCGCCGGACGTCCCGCGGGAGGCAAGCAGCCAGTGCAGGTCGCGGGCCGGGTCGCCCACGCTCAGGGCGGACCAGCCGAGAACCCCGGAGACGGAGTCGTCGGTGATCAGGAACGAGTCGGCCGACAACGACCCGTGCACCACGCAGGGCGCGAACTGCCAGAGCCCGTCGTCGTCGGTGGCCTGTTCCCAGCGGCGCAGAATCGCGGCGGGCAGGTAGCCGGTGGTGGCCGCCCGGTCGATCAAGGCGATGGTACCGGTACGGCATTCCTGAGCGCTCTGCTGCGGCAACCCGGCGGTGCCGACGAAGGCCGTCGGCAGTGAGTGCACCGCGGCGATGGCGCGGCCGATCGAACCGGACACGCCCGCGTGGCCGGTGAGGGCATCCGCGTCGAAGGAATCGCCCTCCAAAAACTCGTAGACGACGGCCCGGGTGCCGCTGAGCGGCGCCTGGCCCACGAATTGCGGCACGTCGAAGGGGAGCCGGCTGCGGTTGCCGACGGTGAGCGCGCGCAGGGCTACCAGATCGGCGGACTGCTCGGTTTCGGCGGCCTGTGAGGCGGGGACCCGGATGATGAGGGCACGGTCGTCGCGGTCGATCAGCAGTGCGGATTCGAACGCGCCGCTGGCTCCTCGAGAACGCGCGACGGTGCCGTGCAGACGGACCTGGACGACGTCGAGACCGGGGACGGCGGCAGTGGCCAGCGCGGCTAGAGTGAGAGGGGATCTGACCATACCTACTAGGTTAGGTCGACTTCCCCTCGGCGCGGTTGTTCGCCACGCCTCGACACAACTTCGGCAGTCTGTCCGAGACCGAGGAGCACCATGTCGTTTGCGTTCACCTCCCGTCTGCCGCTTTCCCGTCACGCGGTCGACCGTGACGGCGAGGCGCGCGCCACCCCCGGGTTGCTCAACACGCTGCAGACGGATGCCGGCACGCGCCTGCTCGTGCTGTGGCGTGGCTCCGCGCTGATGGAGGCCGCCGCCCCCGCCCGACTGCGCCTGCTGGCTCCCGACCGAGTTCCCGCCGGCGAGTTCCGGCTCTACCTCGGCCGTTCCCTGGCCGAAGATGCGCCGGAGCCCGTGGGCACCCCGCTGGTCGCGGCCGTGCTGACCGACGAGGAGGCCCTGGCGCTCGAACCCGACGAGTCCCTCTGGGTGTCCCTGCGCTCCGTGGCGACCGCCCTATCCGACCGCGACGCGGGACTGTTCACCGAGACGCTCGGCGTCGTGAACTGGCACGACTCCCACGCCCACTGCCCGCGCTGCGGCACGGCCACCCTGGTCGAGAACGCCGGTTGGACGAGGCGCTGCCCCGACTGCGGCGGCCAGGTGTTCCCGCGCACCGACCCGGCCGTGATCGTGCTGATCACCGACGCCGACGACCGCATCCTGCTCGGCTCGAACGCCCTCTGGGAGGGCAACCGCTACTCGCTCCTGGCCGGTTTCGTCGAACCGGGCGAGTCGCTCGAGGCGGCCGTCATCCGGGAGATGTTCGAGGAATCCGGCCTGCGCGTGGCCGACCCGGTCTACCTCGGCTCCCAGCCGTGGCCGTTCCCGGCCTCGGTCATGTTCGGCTTCACGGCCCGGCTCGCCGACGGCCAGACCCCGGCGGCTCTGCGCCCCGACGGGGAGGAGATCCTTGACCTGCGCTGGTTCAGCCGCGACGAGCTACGGGCCTCCGGCGACGTCATCATCCTGCCCGGCCGTTCCTCGATCGCCCGGGCGATCATCGAGCACTGGCTCGGCGAACCCCTCGACTTCGGCCCCGACACGGTGCACGGATGGCGCTGACCGCCGGTTCCCTGCTGGCCGGCCTCGACGACCAGCAACGGGTGGCGGCCGAGGCGCTCGTGGGTCCGGTGTGCATGCTCGCCGGCGCCGGCACCGGCAAGACCCGGGCCATCACCCACCGCATCGCCTACGGCGTGATGACCGGCGCGTACTCGCCGAACCGGGTGATGGCCCTCACCTTTACGGCCCGCGCCGCCGCGGAGCTGCGCGGCCGGCTGCGCCAACTCGGCGCCGGGGGCGTCGCCGCCCGCACGTTCCACTCGGCGGCCCTGTCGCAGCTGAACTATTTCTGGCCGCACGTCGTCGGCGGCCAGGCTCCCCGCATCCTCGACGGCAAGGGTCGCCTGCTCGGGCACGCCGCCGAAACCCTGAAGCTCAAGCTGGACACGGCAACCCTGCGCGACCTGGCCGCGGAGATCGAGTGGCGAAAGACCTCCGGAATCGGCATTGAGGCGTATGGGGCCGGCATCGCCAAGCGCAGCCTGCCCGGCCGGCTCGACGTGGACCAGGTGCTGGCCATGATGGAGTCCTACGAGCGCCTCAAGGACGACCGCAAGCAGATCGACTTCGAGGATGTGCTCCTGGCGATGGCCGGGATGATCGAGGCCGAGCCATCCGTCGCCCTACAGGTGCGCGAGCAGTACCGGTTCTTCGTCGTCGACGAATACCAGGACGTCTCCCCGCTTCAGCACGACCTGCTCTCGCTCTGGCTGGGCCAGCGCCGTGACCTCTGCGTCGTCGGGGACGCCAGCCAGACCATCTACTCCTTCGCGGGCGCCCGCAGCGACTACCTGCTCGACTTCCCCAAGCGGTGGGAGGACGCCACCGTCGTGCGCCTCGAGCAGAACTACCGGTCGACGGGGTCGATCGTCGCCACCGCCAACCAGCTCATGCGCGGGCGGACCGGCGCCCTCACCCTGCGCGCCCACGCCAGCGAAATCGGCACCGAGCCGGGCGTGCGCGAGTACCCGAACGACATGGCCGAGGCCCGCGGCGTCGCCCAGAACATCGTCGAGCTGATCGAGGGCGGCACCCGCCCGGAGGACATCGCCGTGCTGTTCCGGGTGAACGTGCAGGCCGCCTTCCTCGAAACGGCCCTCGGCGACGTCGGGGTGAGCTATCAGATCCGCGGGTCGAAGCGCTTCTTCGACCTGGCCGAGGTCAAGCAGGCGGTGATGCAGCTGCGCGCGGCATCCGTCTCGATCATCGGCGAACCGCTGTTCAAATCCGTCAGCGACGTGCTGCGCTCCCTCGGTTGGAGCCAGAGTGCGCCGGAGGCCCAGGGCGCGGTGCGCGACCGGTGGGAGTCGCTGAACGCGATCATGGGCCTCGTCGACCAGGCAGCCCCGGAGACCACATTCCGCCAGTTCACCGACGAGCTGATGGAGCGCCAGGCCGGCCAGCACGAACCCACGGTGTCCGCGGTGACCCTGGCGACGCTGCACTCGGCGAAGGGCCTCGAATGGGACGCCGTCTTCCTGATCGGTCTGTCCGAGGGACTCGTGCCGATCAGCTACGCAGGCACCTTCGAGCAGATCGACGAGGAACGCCGGCTGCTCTACGTGGGCATCACCCGGGCACGCAAACGGCTGTCCCTGAGCTGGTCTGCCGCGGGCCACCAGCAGCGCAGCCCCCGGGAGCGTTCCCGGTTCCTGTCCGAGATCGGCGCCCGCGGCGTGCGTGCGCCCACCGTCCGCGGTACCTGAGACCGGCGCGGGGTAGCCTCGGGGCGTGCCTACTTTTCCGTTCACCCGCCTGGCTGCGGTGCCCTACGCGCCGTTGCTGGTGACGCAGGCACGCCGACTGCGCCGCGACACGCCCCGGCTGCCCGACGCCGCCCTCCCGTGGACCGGTTTCCGGCCCGGCCCCGACCCGCTGCGCATCCTCGTGCTCGGCGACTCGACCGCTGCCGGCGTGGGCGCCGAGACCCAAAGCGAGGCCCTGCCGGGCTGGATCGCCCACGAGGTTGCCGAGCGCTGGGGCCGCGGCAGCACCTGGCGGGCGATCGGTGAGAACGGCGCCACGGCCCGGGACGTGCGCGCGCGCTTTGTGACGGACGCCGCCGCCGTGCCCTTCGACCTGGCCCTGCTGACCATCGGTGCGAACGATGCGCTGGGGCTGCGCTCCCGAAACGCCTTTACGAACGATGTGCGCCGAATCGTGCTCGCCCTGCGGGCCGCGGCGCCGCAGGCGGCCGTGCTCGTGTCGCTGATGCCGCGCTTCGACCGCTTCGCGCTGTTGCCCGAACCCCTGCGCGCCACCCTCGCGCGGCACGCCGCGAGCCTCGACACCGGCGCCCGCCTGGCCGTCGACGGCCTCGACGGGGTCGTCGCGATCCCGACCCCGCCGCCCTACGTCGAGGGCTTCTTCGCCAGCGACGAGTTCCACCCGAGCGCGCTCGGCTACCGCCTCTGGGCCCGGTTCGTCTTCGACTCAGCGCCCGGCCTCCGACTCGACGGCCCGGTCGGCTGAGAGCACCTGATGGCCCTGCTCCGTTCCCTGGATGGCCTGAGCGGTGCCCCGGGATCGGGAAAGTCGACCATGAGATCCGGCTCGCCCGAGCCTGATCTGGGCCCCGGTCTGCGACCGGGTCTGACCTGGACCTGTCCGGTCAGTCCCGGGCGGGGCGCCCGGCCCCGGGCAGCGCGGTCACGTTCCCGGGAACGGTGCGGCAGCCGCACCGCTCATGCGGCCGGTAGCCACGACGTTTGAGCGAGCCGGACGCCGCGTCGAAGACGAGCGCGGTCTCCGTGAGGGTGGACCGCCCGAGGACCAGCCGGTCGTGGCCGATCCCGGCGACGAGGGCGGCCACATCGATGCCGGCCCGGGGGGTTTCCGTGGGTGCCCGGCGGCTGAGCAGCTGGCAGGCCAGGGCGGCCCACGACGGGTCGGAATCCATGTGCGCCAGCTCGAGGCAGTACAGGCAGGGGCCGACCCCCGGCTCGACCAGCGGTCCGATCCGCACCTCGCTGTCGCTGAAGACCACGGGCAGGTGCGGGATGTCCCGGCGCAGCCAGCGCCCGTGCCGCTCCGGTTCTAGGGCGTAGTGACCCAGTACCACGGCCAGCCCGGTGCCGGGGTCGTCGGCCTTGGCCAGGGTCAGACCCAGGGTGCCGATCAGGGTGCGGATCAGGTCCGCCGTGAGCCCGCGCCCGTCGACGCAGATTCTGGGCGGCGGTGTCACGGCGACCGGTTCGGGAATCCGGGCCGGGCCCGGACCAGTCTCCGCGGTGACCAGAAGAGCCGGCCGCAGGGCGCGGAGCATCGCCAGGACGGCCTCGTCGGAGGCCCCGCCCTCACGCCCGATCATCAGGGCTCCGGAGCGGGGCACCCCCACGAACAGGGCCGCGAGCACCCGTTCGAGTCCCGGGCTCAGGGCGGTGATCAGGACCAACGGGCGGTCGACGCCGACCTGGATAATGTCGGGCGTGCGCCAGACGACCGGATACCGAGGGTCGAGTCGAAGTGTCATTCGGCGATGATGCCGCACTCGGCGCGGGCCCGCGCGAGTCATCCACAGCCCCGTCCCACAGCCGCCGCTCAGCACGGCGCGGCCGTTTGCCCGATCCTCGGCGTCAGTCCAGCATCCGCCCCTAGGCTTTCGCCATGACGACGCAACGACGTGTACTTGTGACCGGCGCTACCGGGTATATCGGCGGCCGGCTCGTTCCCCTGCTGCTGGAAGCCGGCTACGACGTGCGCGTGCTCGTGCGCACACCCCAGAAGCTGAAGGATGTCCCGTGGGTCGAACAGGTGGAGGTCGCCGAGGGTGACCTCGGGGACCTGGCCAGTGTGCGGTCCGCCGTCGCCGGGGTCGATGTGCTCTACTACCTGGTGCACTCGATGGGCACCCGCGGCGACTTCGAGAGCACGGAACGCCTCGCGGCCACGAACGTGGCTACGGCCGCCGCCGCGGCCGGCGTCTCCCGCATCGTCTACCTGGGCGGGTTGCACCCGGACACCGAGGAGCTGTCCCAGCACCTGCGCTCCCGGGCAGAGGTCGGCCGCATCCTGGTGGAGTCCGGTGTGCCGACAGCAGCCCTCCAGGCCGGGGTGGTCATCGGCTCCGGCTCCACGTCCTTCGAGATGATCCGGCACCTGACCGACGTTTTGCCGTACATGCCGGCGCCGCAGTGGGTGCGCAACAAGATCCAACCGATCGCCGTGCGTGACGTGCTCTACTACCTCGTCGCGTCGGCGGAGCTTCCCGCCGACGTCAACCGCACCTTCGACATCGGCGGCCCCGACGTGCTGCGTTACGGCCAGATGATGAACGGCTACGCCCTCGAGGCCGGCCTGCGCCAGCGCCCCATCGCGTCCCTGCCCGTGTTCACGCCCTGGCTCGCATCACAGTGGGTCAATTTGGTCACGCCCATCCCGCGCAGCCTGGCCGTGCCGATCATCGCCAGTCTGCAGAACGACTGTGTGGTGCACGAGCGCGACATCGATCAGTACATTCCCCAGCCGAAAGAGGGCCTCACCGGTTATCGCACCGCCGTGCGCCTGGCCCTCGGCCGCATGCGCGACGGCGACGTCGAGACCAGCTGGCGGAACGCGTCGATCGCGGGCGCGTCGAGCAACCCGCTGCCCAGCGACCCCGAATGGGCCGGGCACCTCGTCTACACCGACCTCAAGGAAAAGCACACCGCCGCGAAGCCGGAAGACCTGTGGCGCGTGATCGAGAGCATCGGCGGTGACAACGGCTGGTACTCATTCCCGCTGGCCTGGGCTATCCGCGGCTGGATGGACAAGCTCGTCGGCGGGGTCGGCCTGCGCCGCGGCCGTCGCAACCCCGACCACCTGCATACGGGCGACGTACTGGATTTCTGGCGGGTCGAACGCATCGACACCGGCCGGTTCCTGCGTCTCCGTGCCGAGATGCGCGTTCCCGGCCGGGCGTGGCTGGAGATGACGGCGGATCCGGCGCCCGGCGGCGGCTCCGTGTACCGTCAGCGCGCCGTCTTCTTCCCACGGGGACTGGGCGGTCGGCTGTACTGGTTCGCGATCCTGCCCTTCCACGGCGTCATCTTCACCGGCATGGCCAACCGGATCACGGCGGCCGCCGTCGGGGAGGCGGCCGTCGGGGAGGCGGCCGTGACGAACGCGAACGCCACGACTGCCCCGAATGCCCCCGGATCGGGCCGGCCGGTCGCCGAGGGCGCCGCCTGAGCGGTGAGTCGACCGAGGCTGACTCGACCGGGCGTGACTCGACCGGGCCTGACCTGATCGGGCCTGACCTGATCGGGCCCTGACCTGATCGGGCCCGACCTGATCGGGCCCTGACCGCACCGGTGAAGACCGGGACTGCGACGCGGGATGAATCCGCGTTCAACCGCCCAGGTTTTCCGAGTCCGACACCCTGCAGCCACTCAGCCCGGAACGAAGTCCACGGCGATTCTGGCGCCCCGGACACGTACGTCGGTCAGGCCCGGCTGAGCCCGCGCGTGTGGCCAACTCAGGACATCCGCCGCCTGGGTCCGCCAGCCGCCGCAGACCAGTGCGGAACCTGCGCGGATGCCCGGCATGCCCCGAGCGGATCTCCTGAGTTGGCCACAACATCTGCCGGATATCAAACGGTGATTGCCCGAGGCGCCGCGTGTCTTGTGCGGCTCGGGCCCTGGCCGGGGCACCCGCCGCCCCGCCGGTGCTGACCCGCGTGCACTCGGTGCCCTCGGACCTGCTCGTGCGCGATGGCTCGTGCGCGATGGCTCGTGCGCGATGGCTCGTGCGCAGTGACGCGTGCGCAGTGGCTAGTGCGTGGGAAGGTGCGCAGAGATCTGCTCGTCGGGCTCGAGTTCCGGCTGGCGCTCACGGAAGAGATTGAGCTGGCGCTGGCGGTATTCGCCGACCAGGCTCGTGATGTCGTGGTGTTCGGTGTGGCCGGGGAGGTTCGGGAGGGATGCAGATTCTGAAGTCAATGGGAAAACCAATTCGTCTCGGGGGGAACGACCGATGCCCGGATTTGGAGCATTCAGAGACGCTAATTGATTCCACCGGTGATGTCAACGCGGCGGGTGCCGCCAGCGTCAGCCTCGGTTGTTGTTGAGTTCGAAGACCTTGAGCAGCTCCGCGATGGCGGTCTCCCGAGCCTCGCCCCCGGCCTCGAACATCTCCGTCACGTGTGTTTGCAGGTGATTGTCCACCAGGAGCTTGTTGAGCGAGCCGAGCGACTTCTGGATCGACAAGGACTGCGTGAGGATGTCGATGCAGTAATCCTCGTTCTCGATCATCTTCTCCAAACCGCGCATCTGACCCTGGAGGATGCGGGCACGGTGCAGGGCACGCCGTTTGATGTCGTCAATCATGGGTTTACAGTACCGCAATTTCGAATACCCCGGAGGGGTACTCTGCCTTCTGTCGGCGGCGTCACTATCGTGTGCGACCAACCCGGCACCATGCCCGACGTCATCCGGCTGACCCGACGCTGAGTAGAGTGAACGCATGCGTCGTGCGCTCATCCTCATGCTCACAGCCACACTCGGAGCATTCGCGCTGCTCGGCCTGTCCGGCCCGCCTTCGCGGTAGCCGGCCCGGTGCGGGCGCCGTCCGCAGTGTCGGCGGGCGTCGAGGACTTCACCTTCGACTCGTGGCACTCAGACTTCCGGCTGTTGCTCACCGGCGACGGGCACTCGCGCCTCACCACCACCGAGACGATCGTGGCCCGGTTCCCGGAGACCGACCAGAACCGCGGCATCCTGCGTGCCATCCCCACCCATTACGACGGACATCCGACCGACCTGGAACTGGTCAGCGTCACCGACGAGAACGGGCGGCAGCGCGACGTCGAGACCGAAACCACCAGCGAAGACGGCGGAGACCAGTTCCTGGCGGTGACGATCGCCACCGATGGCTCCGTGCATGGCGCGCAGACCTATGTCATCACCTACGAACAGGTCGACGTCACGCTCGACCCGGAGGATGCCTCGATCCAGGAGTTCTACCGCGAGGTCAACGGCACCGGCTGGGCCCAGTCGTTCGGCGCTGTGTCCGCCACCCTCACCGTCGACTCGGTGGTTGCGCCTCGGCTCACCGGGGATGCCGCCTGCCATCAGGGCACCGGCGATTCGTCGGAACCCTGCGCCTCGCTGACGACGGATGCCGTGGGCGAGGCCGTCACGATCGACGTCACCGCCGGGGCACTCGGCCCGGCCGAGGGGCTCACTCTGGCCGTCGGGTTCGAGCCCGGTACCTTCGTGCCCCGCGACCAGTCGTTCACGGCGAACCCGTTCCCGGGTATCGGCCTCGCAGCGGCCCTGATCGGCCTGCTCGGCGCCGGTCTCGCCGTCGTCTCCCGGGCCACCCGCTGGCGGAACGCACCGGGTCGTCCGACTGTCGTCGCCGAGTATCTGCGGCCGCGGGGTGTCAACCTGCTCGTGGCGGGAAACGTGATGCGCACGAGCGCCAGGGCCATGACCGCCCAGTTGCTCAGCTTCGCTGTGCGTGGCAATGTGCGGGTCCTGGAGGGGGAGGGCACAAAGCACTACCTGCTTGAGCTGCTGCACACTCGAGACCTCGACCCGGCCGAAGAGGCGGTGCTCCGGCTGCTGTTCCCGGGGCAGCCGGGGCAGGTGCTGAAGCTGTATGAGGACCTGCTGCCGTTCGCGGTGCTGTTCGGTCAGGAGAAGGAGTGGGCCCAGGTTCTCGGTGACTACTACGCCCGGAGTGACGCGCAGCCTGACTGGTACGCTGAGTCCGCTCCGTTCAACCCGGTCTGGTTCGCCGCCGGGCTGAGCTCGTTCACGAGCTCCACCTCGGCCTCCTGGTCGGGAAGCGCGTCGAGTTCCTCCAGTTCCGGTTCGGGTGGAGGTGGCTCGGTCGGCGGCGGTGGCGGCGGCGGCGGAGGAGGAGGAGTCTGATGGGCACCCCGGTCGAACCCACAGTCACACGTTCCGCTCTGGCCCCCGGTCTGCTCGGGGCGGTCATCCTACTCGGCGGGCTCGCGCTGCTGGACTCCGAAAGCTTCATCATCATCCGTTACGCGGTCAGTATCCTCGCGATGATCCTCTGCGTCTTCGCCATCCAGGCGAGAGCCTGGCTGTGGCTGATCGGTCTCGTGCCGATCGCGGTGCTGTGGAACCCGATCGTGGTCATCGACCTGTCCGGCCAGGGCTGGGTGTCCGCCCAGTTCATCGCTGCGCTGGTCTTCATCCTCGTCGGGGTCGTCACCAAGGTGCCGGTGCATCGGGATTGACCAGCGGGCGTAAACTGGATTCGCGCCGAAAAAGCCCGATTACCGTCTTGACCGTGCCGCTGCATCCCAAATGCCGGTGGCGCAAATAGGGTTGGCACGTTGCTCGATTCAGGCTTCGACGTATCGATCGCACCGGTGTCCACGGATGCCGCACCACGTCGAGCACGGCCTTTGTCTGCTGTGCTGCTGTGAAGTTGGAGAAGAATGGCTTACACCCGCCACCAGGCCGCTGGTTCGAACAACCGTGTTGCCGCCGGAGGTCGCGCTCGGCAGCGACCTCGTTCCCGCGACGATGACGCCCCCATCATTCCCATCCTCGCCCGCAAGGTGCGCGAGGTGGAGGCGAAGGCGCAGATCGGCGCCAAGCTGGGCCCGACCAACCGCACCAAGTACCAGGTCATCGCGCTGCTCATGCGTGAGGAACGCGCCCGGGTCAAGGGCGACAAGGACCTCACCGACGCGAACCGCGCGGAGCTGCTGAAACGCCTCGACGGCATCGCCCAGATCCTGGCGAAGACCGCGGCCCGCGACACCAGCCTGATCACCCTGCTGGAACCGGATGCCGGCGTGTCCACGGTCGCGCAGCGGTTCCGCCGCGACTGGCTGCTTGAGTCCGGTGCCGAACTCACCCCCGACGAACTGATCATCACCCGCGAGCCCGAGGCCAAACCGGAAATTCCGGTCAATCAGGTCATCCCTCAGTCGGTCAAGGCCCGCCAGCTCGCCAACCCGTTCCTCGCGCCCGATTTCAGCGCCGCGACGGCCCAGCCGGTCGTCTCCGGCCGTCGCCTGGCCAACTGGGAACTCATCGGCCCGCTGTTCAAATCCTTCGAGTATGGTTCCGGCGGTCAGGCCGCCAGCATGGACCTGCCCGAGGCACCCCGCGTCGACCGGCTCTCGCCTCGCGGCATGGAGCTGATGCGCCACCAGGCCCGGTTCGTCGAAAGCGCGCGCCTGGGCCACCGCAGCTACCTGCTCGCCGACGAGCCGGGGCTCGGGAAGACGGCGCAGAGCCTGCTCGCGGCATCCGTTAGCGGGGCCTACCCGCTGCTGGCCATCGTTCCCAACGTCGTCAAGATGAACTGGGTGCGCGAGGTCGAACTGTGGACGCCGAACCGCCGAGCCACCGTCATCCACGGCGACGGCGACACGCTCGACGCCTTCGCCGATGTGGTCATCGTCAACTACGACGTGCTCGACCGGCACCGCACCTGGCTGGGCACCCTGGGCTTCAAGGGCATGGTCGTCGACGAGGCGCACTTCATCAAGAACCTGCAGTCGCAGCGCTCCAAGCACGTGCTGGCCCTGGCTGAGCAGATCCGGCGCCGCACGCCCGGCGGCAACCCGCTGCTGATGGCTCTGACCGGAACCCCGCTGATCAACGACGTCGACGACTTCCGGGCGATCTGGCAGTTCCTCGGTTGGCTCGACGGCGACAAGCCAGCCCCCAGACTCATGCAGAAGCTCGAAGCGATCGGGCTGACCCCGGCCGACTCCGGGTTCTACAGCGCCGCGCGAGCCGCGGTGATCGACCTCGGCATCGTGCGCCGTCGCAAGGTCGACGTCGCCGCCGACCTGCCGGCCAAGCGCATCGCCGACATCCCGGTCGAGCTGGACGACGACCTCGGTCGCTCCATCCGCCAGGCCGAGCGGGAGCTCGCCGCCCGCCTGGTCACCCGGTACCACTCCCTCGTCGCCGCCCGCCATCAGGGCCAGACGCCGCCCGTCCTCGACGGCGAGCAGCGGGCCGCCTTCATCCGCGCGGTTGCCCACGCCGAACTCGAGGAGTCGAAGGGGCAGACGACCGGTGAGAACGTCTTCACCATGGTGCGCAAGATCGGCCAGGCCAAGGCCGCCCTCGCGGCGGACTACGCCGTGCAGCTGGCGCACTCGGTGGGCAAGGTCGTGTTCTTCGCCAAGCACATCGACGTGATGGATGCCGCCGAAGACATCTTCGCCAAGCGCGGCCTGCGCACGGTCTCCCTACGCGGCGACCAAAGCGCACTGGCCCGCCAGGCCGCCATCGACTCCTTCAACGATGACCAGGGGGTGGCCGTGGTGGTCTGTTCCCTCTCTGCCGCCGGAGTCGGCGTCAACCTCCAGGCCGCCTCCAACGTCGTGCTCGCCGAGCTCAGCTGGACTGCCGCCGAGCAGACACAGGCCATCGACCGGGTGCACCGCATCGGCCAGGACGAGCCGGTCACCGCGTGGCGGATCATCGCCGCCCACACCATTGACGCGCGCATCGCCGAACTCATCGGTAGCAAGCAGGGCCTCGCGGCCCGCGCCCTGGACGGCGCCGTCGACGAGATCTCGTCCGCAGATTCCGTGCAGGCCAGCGCCCTGATCTACCTGCTGACCCTGGCGCTCGACGGGGAGTTGTAGAACGCGCCCCTCACCGGCGTGGATTTGAACCGGGCCTCGTTTGGGGTCCATCATTGAGTGGCGGCGGTGTGGGCGCCAATCTGATCACTTGTGCAACAAGGAGCAACGACAAATGAAAATTGGTATCCTCACCAGCGGCGGAGACTGCCCCGGCCTGAACGCGGTTATTCGCGGTTCCGTCCTTAAAGGCATCCGCGTCCTCGATGCCGAATTCGTCGGCATTCGCAACGGCTGGAAAGGCCTGGTCGAGGGCGACTTTATGACTCTGGACCGGCACAGTGTGCGCGGTCTCTCGCGTCAGGGTGGCACCATCCTCGGCAGCTCCCGCACGAACCCGTTCGAGGGTGAAAACGGCGGCCCCATTAACATTCAGAAGACGATGGACGCGGAAGGAATCGACGCGATCATCGCCATTGGCGGCGAAGGCACCCTCACCGCGGCACGCCGACTGACGGATGCCGGACTCCAGATCGTCGGCGTTCCCAAGACCATTGACAACGACCTCGAAGCCACCGACTACTCATTCGGCTTCAACACCGCCGTCGAGATCGCCACCGAGGCCATCGACCGACTGCGCACCACGGCCGAATCCCACGGCCGCTGCATGATCGTCGAGGTCATGGGTCGCCACGTGGGCTGGATTGCCCTGCACTCCGGCATGGCCGGCGGCGCCCACGCCATCCTGATCCCGGAGCAGCCCCAGACCATCAAGCAGATCTGCGACTGGGTCATGCACGTGCGCGACCGCGGCCGCGCACCCGTGCTCGTCGTCTCCGAGGGCTTCAAGCTCGCCGGCATGGAGGAGGCGCTCTCGACCAAGGGCCTCGACGCGTTCAACCGCCCCCGCCTCGGCGGCATCAGCGAGATGATCGCTCCGATGATCGAGGAGCGAACGGGCATCGAGTCCCGCGCCACCGTCCTCGGCCACACCCAGCGCGGCGGCGCTCCGTCGGCCTACGACCGGGTGCTCGCAACCCGCCTCGGCATGGCGGCCGTCGACGCCGTCTACGCCGGCCAGTGGGGCTCCATGGTTTCCCTGCGTGGCACCGACATGGAAATCGTCAGCATCGCGGACGCGACCATCGGTCTGAAGACCGTGCCGCAGGCGCGCTACGACGAGGCCGCGGTGCTGTTCGGCTAAACCCGCACCAAGAGCGGAGGGGTTCCGGATCGATTTCCGCCGATGGGCGGAGGTTGAACCGGAACCCCTCCGCTCGTTCCCGGACCGACTCAGGCGAGTTTGGCCTGAACCTGCGCCAGCGACGGGTTCGTAGCGCTGGAGCCGTCCGGGAAAAGGACTGTCGGAACCGTGCGGTTGCCGTTGTTCAGGCTCATCACTAGCTCGGACGTGCCGTCGACCTCCTCCACGTTGATCTCGGTGTAGGCGATGCCGGCCTTGACCAGCTGGGTCTTCAGGCGGGTGCAATAGCCGCACCAGGTCGTCGTGAACATGGTTATGGTTCCGGATTCCGGCACAAAGTTCATAACTGGAGCCTAACAAACCGGCCTGGACGGGAGCCGGACCGTACCTCGTTACCATTGGTGCATGTCTCTTCCCCAGGTCTGCGTGGGCTACCTCACCCGCCGTTCTCCATCGGGGGACCTGCAAGTGCTGCTCGGCCGCAAGAAGAAAGGACTGGGTCGGGGCAACATCGTCGGCCTGGGCGGCAAGCTCGAGCCGGGGGAGTCCGCCGTGGAAGCGATGGTGCGGGAGATCGAGGAGGAGTCCGGCCTGGTCGTGGCGGCATCCGCCCTGACGCCGTTGGGTCTGCTGACGTACCTGTTTCCGCACCGGGAGGCCTGGAGCCAGGAATCGAGCGTGTTCGTCTGCACGCAGTGGAGCGGTACCCCGCGCGAGTCCGACGAGCTGAACCCGGTCTGGTTCGACGTGGCCGCACTACCGGTGGACGAGATGTGGGACGACGCCCGGCACTGGCTGCCGGGGGTGCTCGCCGGCATTCCGGTGCGGGCCACCTACACCTTCGGCCCCGACTTGGCCACGGTGGTCGACCCGGTTTGAATTGATTTGCTTCCCCAAGAGTGTCAGGCTTATCACCGCGGTGCAGCTTGAGATAACCCCGGCTGTCGTACACCCAGAGGAAGACCCCGGTGGATTTCACCCTGATCGTAGCGCTTGTGATTGCGCTCGCACTGATTTTCGACTTCACCAACGGCTTCCACGACACCGCGAACGCGATGGCAACCCCCATTGCGACCGGCGCCATGCGCCCGAAGGTCGCGGTGGGACTCGCCGCCATCCTGAACCTGGTCGGGGCTTTCCTCTCCACTGAGGTCGCCAGGACCATTTCCGGCGGCATTATCAACACGGATGACGCCGGAGTTCAGATCACTCCCGAGATCATCTTCGCGGGCCTGATCGGCGCCATCGTCTGGAACCTCATCACCTGGCTGCGTGGCCTGCCGTCCAGCTCGAGCCACGCCCTGTTCGGCGGACTCATCGGCGCGACGATCATCGGCGTCGGCTCGCAGGCGGTCGCCTACGACGTCGTGCTGGCCAAGGTCATCCTGCCGGCCCTGATCGCCCCGCTCACGGTGGGTATCGTCGCCTACCTCGCCACCCGGCTCGCCTACTTCATCACCCGCCGGGACTCCGGCAAGGCGGATGGCCGGGGCGGCTTCCGCTACGCGCAGATCGTCTCCTCGTCGCTCGTTGCCCTCGCACACGGCACCAATGACGCCCAGAAGACCATGGGCGTCATCACCCTCACCCTGATCGCCGGCGGGATGCAGGCCGTGGGCACCGGCCCGCAGCTGTGGGTCATCACCACCTGCGCGATCGCGATCGCGATCGGCACGTACACCGGCGGCTGGCGAATCATCCGGACCATGGGTCGCGGCCTCACCGACATCAAGCCGGCCCAGGGCTTTGCTGCGGAGACCAGCACCGCGGCCACCATCCTCGCGTCCAGCCAACTCGGCTTCGCGCTCTCCACCACGCAGGTCGCGTCCGGGTCGGTGATCGGCTCGGGTCTGGGCCGCCGCGGCTCGACCGTGCGCTGGGGCATGGCCGGCCAGATCGCGCTCGGCTGGGTGCTCACCCTGCCGGCGGCGGCCATCATGGGTGCCTTCGCGGCCGGACTCGCCCTGATCGGACCGATGGGCATCGTGCTCGACCTGGTGATCGGTTCCCTCGTCGTCGCCGTGCTGTTTCGCCGGTCCCGCCAGAGCCGGGTCACGCACGACAACCTGCATGACATCGACGACGCCGGGCGGGTCGTGAAGATCCGGAAGACCCCCCGCAAGGCCGCCCGCACGGCCTCTCACAAGGATCGGAAGAAGGTCGCGCTGTGATCGATTGGTCTGCGTTCCTGGTCGTCGCGCTCGCTTCGCTCGTCTCGTCCGCGGTCGTGGTGAGCCTGTATTCGCTTGGCCTGCGGTTGCTCACCACCGCAGGCCGCGTTCCCGTGGTCGAACCGGCCGAATTCACGGGAGCCATCACCGTGCTCACCCCCAAGCGCGCGGCCAAGGAGGCCAAGCGCGCGCGCAAGGCCGCCGCCGGTCCACTGAGCCCCCTGCAGAAGCAGATCGCCCTGGTGGGTGCCTACGCCTGTTTCGGGCTCTGCAGTGCGGCCGTGCTCTCAGGTGTCTACCTGATTGTGCCGGCCCTGCACCGCTGACCGGCAGCGCCCCTGTTCCGCTTCCCTCGCAGCGATCCGAGCCGTAACGTGCGCTCTCGGTCGCCGCGCGGTAGCCGCGCCGCTGCGCTGGTGGCGCTGCACGCGCGCAACGCCGGATGCCTGCGCGACCCAGTCCGTCAGGTTGGCGGCGCACCCTGTGGAGCGGGGCGCACGGTGGAACGTGCGCCGCGAGCCACTACGTGCTTTGCGAGCCAGAACGTGCGCCGCCGCGGAGGGCGGCGGATGCTACCGTGCGGTGCCGCGCACCCGGGCCACCCACGTCATCAGGTGGTAGATCACAATGGCGGCGACCGTGCCGAGCGCGATGCCGTTGAAGCTGAGGGTGCCGGCCGAGAAGGTGTAGTCGGCGATGCCGATGATCAGCGCGGTGGCCGCGGTGAACTGGTTGACTGGCTTGCTGAAGTCGACCTTGTTGTCGAGCCAGATCTTCACGCCGATGATGCCGATCAGGCCGTAGAGGGCCGTGGTGACACCGCCGAGCACGCCCGCCGGGATCGTGTTGATGACCGCACCGATCTTGGGGGAGAGCCCGAGCAGCACGGCGGTGATGCCCGCGACCCAGTAGGCGGCCGTGGAGTAGATGCGGGTGGCCGCCATGACGCCGATGTTCTCGCCGTAGGTGGTGGTGCCCGATCCGCCGCTGAAGCCGGCGAGCATCGTGGCCAGGCCGTCGGCCATCAGGGCGCGACCCGTGAAGCGGTTCACCTTCACATCCGTCATCTGGGCAACGCCCTTGATGTGGCCCACATTCTCGGCCACCAGCACGAGCACGACCGGCAGGAAGGCCGGCAGCACGCCCAGAGCGGCGGACGGATCCGCGAACGGGTTCATCGCCGCGGTGAACGGGGGCAGGCCGATCCAGGCCGCCCCGCCCACCTCGCTGAAGTCGACCTCGCCGGCCACCACGGCAGCCACATAGCCCACGATCACGCCGATGAAGATGGACAGCCGGCCCAGGATGCCGCGGAACACCACGGTCGAGAGGATCACGGCAAGCAGGGTGATCATCGCGGTGAGCGGGGCCAGCTCGAAGTTCGACTTGGCGACGGGTGCAAGGTTGAGGCCGATCAGGGCGACGATGGCCCCGGAGACGACGGGTGGCATCAAAGCGTCGATCCAGCCGGTGCCGGTGAGCTGCACGATCAAACCGATCAGGGCCAGGAGTAGGCCGACGATGATGATGCCGAACAGGGCGCTGCCCATGCCCGCGCTCGCGGTCGCGGCGGTGATCGGCGCGATGAACGCGAACGAGGAGCCGAGGTAGCTGGGCAGCTTGTTGCGCGTGATGACCAGGAAAAGCAGGGTGCCGATGCCCGAGAAGAGCAGCGTCGTGCTGGGCGGGAATCCCGTGAGCAGCGGTACCAGGAAGGTGGCACCGAACATGGCGACGACGTGCTGGGTGCCGATCCCGATGGTCAGCGGCCAGTTCAGGCGCTCGCCGGGGCCGACGACATCCGTGGCTCCGACCGTTTTTCCGTCACCGTGCAGGGTCCAGGGCAGAGCCATGTGTATCTCGTTTCCGTGTCGTACGTAATCCCGATGGTAGTGAACAATTAAGATCGGACGGTGAGACCATCCGTTCAGCCTGCCCAAGCAGAGCCACTCTCGGTGCGGATTGAGACCGGCTTGCTGCACGGAATCCGGGTGCGCGGGGTGCGCCAGTGGCGCGGGATTCCTTACGCGGCCGCCCCCGTGGACGAGCTCCGATTCCGTGCCCCGCAGCCGGCCGCGCCTTGGCCGGGCGAACGGGATGCAAGCACTTTCGGCCCGGTCGCCACTCAGAGCCACCGCGGCCAGTTCATCGGCGCGAAACCGACGATCCCGCAGGGTGAGGACTGCCTCAACCTCAACGTGATCGCTCCCGACGAACCGGTCGACCCGCGGATGCTGCGGCCCGTCATGGTCTTCATCCACGGCGGCGCCTACAGTGTCGGGTCCTCGCGGGAGGTGCCCCGGCAGGGTGAGGGGCTCGTGCGGCGCGGCGGCATCGTCTACGTCAGCTTCAACTACCGGCTGGGGGCTCTCGGCTACCTCGACTTCAGCCGGTACTCGACCGCGGAGCATGCGTTCGAGAGCAACCTCGGGCTGCGCGACCAGGTGGCTGCGCTCGGCTGGGTGCGGCGCAACATCCGCGCGTTCGGCGGCAACCCGGATGCCGTCACACTCTTCGGCGAATCGGCCGGAGGCAACGCCGTGACCACCCTGATGACCGTCCCGGCCGCCACCGGACTCTTCCAGCGCGCGATCGCGCAGAGCGCCCCGCCGAACGCCGTCTATGCCCCCGATGTCACCACCGAGTGGGCAGCGGACTTCGTGCGGCTCCTCGCCCGGCGCACCGGGCAGGCCGACCCGACGAACTCGACCAACACGGCGGCGGATGCCGCTGCCCTGCTTCTGCAGGCCGACCCGGCACATCTGGCCGAGGCCACGAGCGACCTGACCCGGCGCGCCCCGGACCGGTACCCCGGGACGATCCCGCTCTCGCCTGTGATCGACGGCGACTTCCTGCCCGAACGACCTCTCGACGCCTTCCGCGACGGCCGCGCCCACCGGATTCCGCTGATCATCGGCACCAACTCGCGGGAAGGGTCGCTGTTCAGCGGGCGCATCGACATCCTCGCCACGACGCCCGGGCGCATCCGCGCCGTGTTCGCGAACACCAAAAAGAAAGCTCGAACGCGCCTGCGGGCGCAGTACCCCGGGATACCCGCGCTGCGGCCCGCACTCGATTTCGGTGGCGATTTTTCGTTCTGGTACCCGAGCGTGCGCGTGGGCGAACGGCACTCCCGGTATGCCCCGGTGCGCTTCTACCGCTTCGATGCCGCGCCGCGCCTGGTGCGCTTGATGGGGCTCGACGCCACGCACGGCCTCGAGCTGTTCCCGCTGTTCGACCGGCTCGACGGCTGGTTCGGCCGCGGCATGACCGCGCTCGGCGGTCGCCGCGACTTCCAGAGGATCGGTGTCCGGATGCAGGGTTGGTGGCTCAGTTTCGCCGCCTCCGGGGTGCCGGATGCGGCCTGGCCGCTCTACGACGAGGCCGAGCGCCTGACCCTGGTCATCGACGCCGTCGACCGTGTCGAGTCCGACCCGCGTGGGGACCGCCGCCGGGCCTGGGACGCCTTCGTGCCGCACATCTGAGCCCGGCGTGCCACAGCCCGGCAGCCCGCCGGTTGCCTCCGCCGGCCGTCCCCGCGCAGCCCCGCGGAATCGGCGCGCGCTCCGGGGCCGTAAACTGAGGAACTGAGAATCAGCTGAGTCGGACACCAGGAGCACCCCATTTCTGAAACAGAGACCCACACGTCATCCACGCCTGCCCCGAAGCCGGACACCCCGGCGGGCACGAACCCAGGGGTCAAAGCCCGGATCGATCGGTACTTCGAAATCACCCGGCGCGGCTCCACCTACGGCCGGGAGGTC
Organism: Cryobacterium sp. TMT2-18-2; assembly: GCF_004402245.1. Classification (NCBI taxonomy): domain Bacteria; kingdom Bacillati; phylum Actinomycetota; class Actinomycetes; order Micrococcales; family Microbacteriaceae; genus Cryobacterium; species Cryobacterium sp. TMT2-18-2. The sequence goes on along the minus strand of NZ_SOFU01000037.1, from coordinate 135,650 downwards.
CGCGGCGGTCTGGTGACGTTCGTCACGATGGCCTACATCGTGATCCTCAACCCGCTCATCCTCGGCGGCTTCAGCGCCGACCAGGCCGCGGTCGACGTGGCCGGCGGATGGCTGCCCAACGGCCAGGTTGCCGCGGTCACCGCCCTCACCGCCGGCGTCATGACCATCCTGTTCGGCGCCGTCGCCCGGCTTCCATTCGGTTTCGCCGCGGGCCTGGGCATCAACTCCTTCCTGGCCGTGAGCGTCGTCGGCCAGGTGACCTGGCCGGAGGCCATGGGCCTCGTGGTCATCAACGGGCTCATCATCGTGCTGCTCGCCTCCACCGGCCTACGCGAGCTCATTTTCAACGCCGTGCCGCGCCAGTTGAAGATCGCCATCACGGTCGGCATCGGCCTGTTCATCGCCTTCATCGGCCTGGTCGACTCCGGCTTCGTTCGCGCGAGCGGCGCCGCGTCGCCGCCCGTGCAGCTCGGCGACAACGGCTCCGTCGTGAGCCTGCCGACCGCCGTGTTCGTGCTCGGCCTGATCATTCTCGGCATTCTGGTCGCCCGAAAGGTGAAGGCGGCCCTCCTGATCGGAATCGTCGCCACCACGCTGATCGCGGTGGTCCTCGAGGCGATTTTCAAGGTCGGGCCGTCATTCGGGCAGAACCCCGACGGTTGGAACCTGAACGCGCCGGTACTGCCGACCTCCATCGTCTCGCTGCCCGACCTGAGCCTCGTCGGACAGGTCAGCTTCGGCGCCTTCGACCGGATCGGCATGCTGGCCGCGTCGATGCTCGTTTTCACGCTCGTCTTCACGAACTTCTTCGACGCCATGGGCACCATGACCGGCCTGGCCAGCGAGGCCGATCTGGCCGACGCGAAGGGCAACTTCCCGCGCCTGAAATCCGCCCTGATCGTCGAGGGCGTCGGCGCCGTCGTCGGCGGGGCAACCTCTGCCTCATCGAACACGGTGTTCATCGAGTCCGGTGCCGGCATCGGCGAGGGTGCTCGCACGGGACTGGCCAACATCGTCACGGGACTGCTGTTCCTTGCGGCCATGTTCTTCACCCCGCTCACCCAGATCGTGCCGCTCGAGGTGGCCGCGGCCGCCCTCGTGATCGTCGGCGCGATGATGGTGTCCCAGATCCGGTTCATCGACTTCACGGAGTTCTCCATCGTGCTACCGGTGTTCCTCACGATCATCGTGATGCCGCTGACCTACTCGATCGCCAACGGAATCGGGGCCGGCTTCATCACCTGGGTGCTGGTGCGTTCGTTCTCGGGGAAGGCGCGCGAGATCAGCCCGTTGCTCTGGGTGGTCGCGGCCGGCTTCCTGGTCTTCTTCGTGCGCGGCCCGATCGAGGTTCTGTTCGGCGCGTGAGCGCGTGACCGCCCCCGGCCCGATTCGGGGGCTAACCCCATGGGTGCCAGAACGGATGCTCCGTAGTGTCGTGGGGAGAGCGGCATCCGTCGCTCCCCATCGAAACGGAGAACCACCCATGTCAACCATCGCTCCCGACCAGGCCACGGTCTACACTGCCGAGCCCGTACCCCCGCGGAGCAGCACCCTGGCCGTGTCGAGCCTCGTGCTCGGCCTCGTGTCGATCGTCGCCGGCTGGACCTTTCTCGTGCCCATTGCCGGCCTGGTCGTCGGCATCCTCGCCCTCGGACGGGAACCGCAGGCGCGCACCCTGGCGATCTGGGGCATCGTGCTCAACGCCGTGCTGCTGGCCGGCTCGCTGCTGCTCGTGCTGCTGGCGCTGGCCCTCGGCCTGCTGGCGCTGCCGTTCGCGTTCTTGATCTGACCTCGATCTGGCCCGGCGTGGCCTCGCGCTACTCCAGGAAGCCGCGCAGGAGCAGGGCGGTGCCGGCCAGGTGCTCGGCCATCGCCTGCGCGGCGGCGTCGGGCCGACCGGTCAGGATCGCGGTCACGATCTGCTCGTGCTGCCGGTCCGAGTGTGCGATGTTCGGGCCGAGTGACGGGATGTTGTCGAGCAGTTCGTTGACCCGCATCCGCACTTCAGCCAGCAGCGGCACGAGCGACGGTGAGCCGGCCAGCTCGCCGATGGTGAGGTGCAGCCTGGAGTCCAGCCGGCGGTAGTCCTCGCCGGTGGCGCCGATCGAGTCGGCAAGGCTGTTCCACAGCACTTCCCGTTCGCCGGGCGACAGAGTGCGCGCGGCGGCATGCCGGGCGGCGCCCTCCTCCAGGATTTCCCGGAGCGCGAGCGCGTCCTCGATCTCTGCCACGGAGATGTCCCGGCGCGCCGGTAGTCCACGCTCGTGGCCTCGGCCGGGCGTCTGCTGGGGCAACGAATCGTTGACGAAGGTGCCGCCGTAGCGGCCGCGTCGGGAGACCAGATAGCCGGCCTCGGCCAGGGACGCGATCGCATCCCGCAGCGTGTCCCGACTCACGGCGAGCATGGCGGCAAGTTCACGTTCGGCCGGCAGTCGTGCGCCGGGCGCGATCAGCCCCAGCCGCACGGTCTGCAGCAGCCGCTGCACGGTCTCCTCGAAGGCGTTGCCACTGTGCACGGGGCGCAGCAGCAGGCCACTGTCGAGCCGGGGCTGTTCGTCGTCGATCACTGTTCTGGTCCTGGCTCCTGGTCGGACTTCCAGTCCATCACGGTTTCCGCACCCTCCCGCACCGCTACATCGGCGTCACGTAGGCCGAGCTGATGCCGCCGTCGACCAGGAACGTGGAGCCCGTGATGAACGAGGAGTCATCGCTGGCCAGGAACGCGACAGCGGCCGCGAGCTCCTCGGGTTCCGCGAACCGGCCGACTGGGATGTGCACCAGCCGCCGGGCCGCGCGCTCCGGGTCCTTCGCGAATAGCTCTTGCAGGAGCGGGGTGTTCACCGGGCCGGGGCACAGTGCGTTGACCCGGATGCCCTGGCGCGCGAACTGCACGCCCAGCTCGCGGCTGAGAGCGAGCACGCCGCCTTTCGAGGCGGTGTAGGAGATCTGACTGGTCGCGGAGCCGAGCACGGCCACGAACGAGGCCGTGTTGATGATCGACCCGCGGCCCTGCTTCACCATGTAGCGCAGGGCGGACCGGCAGCACAGGTACACCGACTTCAGGTTGACGTCCTGCACCCGTTGCCAGGCCGGCAGCTCGGTCGTCTCGATCGAATCGTCGTCGGGCGGGGAGATCCCGGCATTGTTGAACGCGATGTCGACGGAGCCGTAGGTGAGATAGGCGGTGTCGAAGAGGGCGTTGACCTCGTCCTCGTCGGTGACATCAACCTTGACGTAGAGGCAATCGAGCTGGTCGGCGGCCGCGAGTCCCGCCGCTTCGTCGAGGTCGCCGATCACGACCGTTGCTCCTTCCGCGGCGAACCGTTTCGCCGTGGCCAGGCCGATGCCGCTGGCGCCGCCGGTGATCACGGCGACCCGGCCCGCGAGCCGCTGGGTGAGGTCGATGGGGGTGAGGGTGCTCATGCTGGCTCCTTGGGGTTCGTCGGGGGGTGTGGCGTCTAGTCGACTGCGATGAAGACGTTCTTGGTCTCGGTGAACGACAATGGGGCGTCCGGGCCCAGTTCCCGGCCAAGGCCCGACTGCTTGAAGCCGCCGAACGGAGTCGAGTAGCGCACGGAGGAGTGCGAGTTGACGGACAGATTGCCGGATTCCACGGCCCGCGCCACTCGGATCGCCCGGCCCACGTCGCGGGTCCAGATCGATCCGGAGAGGCCGTAGTCGGTGTCGTTGGCGAGGTTCACGGCGTCGTCCTCACCGTCGAACGGCAGCACGGTGACGACGGGTCCGAAGATCTCGTCGGTGACAGAGCGGTCCGTGCGGGAGTCCGGGGTGAGCACGGTCGGCGGGAACCAGAAACCCGGTCCGGTCGGAGCGCTGCCCCGAAAGGCCACGGGGGAGCCCTCCGGCACATAGGCCGAGACCGCGGCGTGGTGCGCGGCCGAGACGAGCGGGCCCATCTCGGTGCTCTCGTCGGCGGGATCGCCCACCCGCACACCGGCGACGGCCGGCTCGAGCAGCTCGAGAAACCGGTCGTAGACGCTCCGCTCCACCAGGATGCGGCTGCGGGCGCAGCAGTCCTGACCGGCGTTCTCGAACACCCCGGAGGGTGCGGTGGCGGCGGCCTTCTCCAGGTTGGAGTCGGCGAACACGATGTTGGCGCTCTTGCCGCCGAGTTCCAGGGTGACCCGTTTGACCTGGGCGGCGCAGCCGGCCATGATCCGCTTGCCGACATCCGTCGACCCGGTGAAGACGACCTTCCGCACCTGGGGGTGCGTCACGAACCGCTCGCCGACCACCGATCCGCGGCCGGGCAGCACCTGGAACAGCCCCTCGGGCAGGCCGGCCTCCCGGGCGAGTACGCCCAGTTGGATGCTGGAGAGTGGCGTCCACTCCGCCGGTTTCAGCAACACCGCGTTGCCAGCCGCTAGGGCGGGAGCGAAACCCCAGGCCGCGATCGTCATCGGGAAGTTCCACGGGGTGATGATGCCGACCACACCCAGCGGTTCCTGGAAGGTCACGTCGAGACCGCCGGATACCGGGATCTGCCGCCCGAAGAGTCGCTCGGGGGCGGCCGAGTAGTAGGTCAACACGTCGCGCACATGGCCGGCCTCCCAGCGCGCCTGCATGATCGGATGCCCCGAGTTGGCCATCTCGATGCGGGCCAGGTTCTCCCGGTCCCCGTCCACGGCCTCCGCGAAGCGGCGCAGAACGGCAGCCTTGTCGGCCGGCGCCACCCGGGACCAGAGCCGCTGCGCGGCCACCGCCCGGGAGACGGCCTCATCGGTCGCATCCGTGTCGAGGTGTTCGACCACGGATACTGTGGTCTCGTCGGCCGGGTTGATCACGGTGTAGCTGCTCACAGGGTCGCCCTTTCCTGGTCGTGCTCGTGGTCATGGGTCGCCCGGTAGCGGGCGGCCGCGTCGACCAGGCCCGCGAAGAGACGTAGGTCGTCGTGCTGTTCCGGATGCCACTGCACGGCCAGCCCGAACGGGACGTCGGTGAGTTCCACGGCCTGCACGACCCCGTCGTGAGTGCGTGCGGACACGGTGAGTCCGGCGCCGATCCGGTCGATGGACTGGTGGTGGTAGACGGGAACGGGAAGCGGCACGTCCAGGGCGTCGAGCAGCCCGTGCAGCCGCGACTCGGGTTCCACGTGCACGTCCACGATCGTGAAGACGCCGCCGCCGGCCTGGTAACCGCCGTGGCCCACGACGTCGGGCAGGTGCTGGTGCAGGGTGCCGCCCTGTGCGATGTTGAGCATCTGGGCGCCGCGGCAGATGCCGAGCAGCGGCAGCTCCCGGTCGATGGCCCGGTGGATCAGCTCATGCTCCCAGGCGTCGCGGTCCCGCCGAGGCTCGTCGGTTTCCGTGTGGGCGGCCTGACCGTAACGCGCGGGATCGACGTCCTTGCCGCCGGTGATGACCAGGCCGTCGAGGCCGTCGAGCACCCGGTCGGCAATGGCCGCGTCCACGGGCTGCGGCGGCAGCAGCACGGCGATGCCGCCCGCGCGGATGACCGAGTCGAAATAGGCCTGGGGCAGGAAGGCGGCCGGCACGTCCCAGACACCGGTCTGGGACTGCTCGAGATAGGTGGTCAGGCCGATCACGGGGCGCAGGTCGGCACCGGGGCGCGGTGAGGTTCCGGGGTCAGAGGCGCTCAAAGCCGCGCACCCGCTCCCAGTCGGTCACCGCCGCGTCATAGGCTTCCAGCTCGATCCGCGCGTTGTTGAGGTAGTGATCGACGACCTCGTCGCCGAACGCCTCCCGGGCGACCGTGGATGTCGCGAACAGTGCGGTGGCCTCCCGCAGCGAGGCCGGAACCCGCTCGGCGCCGCTCTCGTAGGCGTTGCCGACGAAGACATCGTCCAGTTCGAGTTCGTTCTCGATGCCGTAGAGGCCGGCCGCGATCAGCGCGGCCACGGCCAGGTACTGGTTCACGTCGCCGCCGGGCACTCGGTTCTCCACCCGCAGGCCGAGGCCGGCCCCCACCACGCGCAGGGCGCACGTGCGGTTATCGAGCCCCCAGGCGATCGCTGTCGGCGCGAAACTGCCGCTGACATAGCGCTTATAGGAGTTGATGTTCGGCGCCGAGAACAGGGTCAGCTCGCGCATCACCGCGAGCTGGCCGGCGAGGAAGTGACGGAACAGCGTCGACATACCGTAATCGGCGTCCTTGTCGGCGAAGACCGCGGATCCGTCGGTGTCGCGCAGGCTGATATGGATGTGGCAGCTGTTGCCCTCCCGCTCGTTGAACTTGGCCATGAAGGTCAGGCTCTTGCCGTGGGCATCCGCGATCTCCTTGGCGCCGTTCTTGTAGATGGAGTGGTTGTCGCAGGTGGCCAGGGCGTCGGTGTAGCGGAACGCGATCTCCTGCTGGCCCAGGTTGCACTCGCCCTTGACGCCCTCGCAGTACATTCCGGCGCCGTCCATGGCGTTACGGATGTCCCGCAGTAACGGTTCCATCCGGGTGGAGGCGAGCAGCGCATAGTCGATGTTGTAGTCGCTGGCGGGGGTCAGGTCGCGGTAGCCCTTCTTCCACGCCTCCCGATAGCCGTCGTCGAAGACGATGAACTCCAGCTCGGTGCCGACATAGGGCACCAGCCCGCGGTCGGCCAGCCGGGCCAGCTGGGTTTTCAGGATCTGGCGCGGCGACGCCACGACGGGTGTCTTGTCGAGCCACTGCAGGTCCGCGGTGACGAGGGCGGCCCCGGGCAGCCAGGGCGCGCGTCGCAGCGTGGCAAGGTCGGGGATCATGGCCATGTCGCCGTAGCCGCGTCGCCAGCTCGACATCTCATAGCCGTCCACCGTGTTCATCTCCACGTCGACGGCCAGCAGATAGTTGCAGCACTCCGCGCCGTGGCCGGCCACGTCTTCCAGGAAGAGCCGCGCGGAGACCCGCTTGCCCACCAGCCGCCCCTGCATATCGGTGAATGCGACGACGACCGTGTCGATGTCGCCGCCGCGAACCAGGGAGGTGAGGTCCTCGAGCGAGAGATTTCCGGAGCGGGGTGTCATCAACTTCTCCTCATCGAGCCGGTCAAAGGGTGAACATTCGACCATTAGACCACAGATCGAGCGCGGCGTAACGGCCAATTTTTCTTCCGCTCGACTCAGTAATCGGGACGTAAAGGTATGTACAAGCCACCATTGGAGCCCTATAGTCATGCCAACGTAAACTCCCGGAGTTGCCGCTCGTTCGCTGAGGTGTGCAACCAGAGCGCAAAGGAATCCAGGATGTCCAAAGACACCTTGAACGTCTCGGGCGTGACCTACACGACGGCAGAGGCAGGGTACTTCGAGAAACGCAAGCTCCGCCGCAGCGCCGGGATCTGGGGGCTGTGGGGCCTCGCCGTCGCCGCGGTCATCTCCGGCGATTTCTCGGGCTGGAACTTCGGCATCGATTTCGCCGGGTTCGGCGGAATGCTGATCGCCTTCGCCCTCTTGATCGTCATGTACTACGGCATGATCTTCGCGATCGGGGAGATGGCGTCGGCCATGCCGCACACGGGCGGCGCCTATTCGTTCGCCCGGGCGGCGCTCGGGCCCTGGGGCGGTTTCGTCACCGGCCTGGCCGAGACCATCGAGTATGTCGCGACCACCGCGGTGATCGTGTACTTCTCGGCGTCCTACGCCGACGGCATCACGAGTGAACTGCTCGGAGTCTCACTGCCCGCCTGGGCATGGTGGGCCATCCTCTACGCCGTATTCATCGGCCTGAACTCGGCCGGCGCCGCGATCTCATTCAAATTCGCGATCGTGGTCTCGATCATCTCCATCGGCATCCTGCTGGTGTTCTCGGCCATGGCGGCCTTCTCCGGGCTCTTCAGTGTGGACAACCTCTTCGATATCGCCCCGGAGGCCGGCCAGTCCGAGTTCCTGCCCTTCGGCGTGGTGCCGATCCTGTTCGCCCTGCCCTACGCCATGTGGTTCTTCCTCGGAATTGAGGAGCTGCCGCTGGCCGCGGAGGAATCTCACGACCCGGTGCGGGACATCCCGCGAGCGGGTCTGATCGCCCGCACGACCCTGATCGTGACCGGGCTCCTGGTGCTGGTGCTCAACACCGGGATAGTCGGGGCCTCGAACATCGCCACCGCCGGGGAGCCTCTGCTCGACGGCTTTCGGGCGATGGTCGGCGACGAGGCGGCCGCTGTGCTGGCCCTGTTCGCCCTGGTCGGGCTGCTGGCCTCCCTGCAGGGAATCATGTTCGCGTACGGGCGCAACATGTACTCCCTGTCGCGGGCCGGCTACTACCCGAAATTCCTCTCCCTGACCGGCCGCCGCCAGACTCCGGCTGTGGCGCTGCTGGTGGGGGCCCTGATCGGCTTCGTGGCCCTGATCCTCGTCGACTCGCTCGGCGGCGCCGGCGGCGTGGCCGGGGCGATTGTGCTCAACATCGCCGTATGGGGAGCCGTGATCGCCTACATCCTGCAGATGATCTCGTTCGTCGTGTTGCGCCGAAAGTACCCGAACGCGAACCGGCCCTACCGCAGCCCGTGGGGCGTACCCGGGGCGGTGATCGCGGGCATCCTCTCGCTGGCGATCTTCTTCGGGTTTTTCATCAACGAGCCGGCCCGCCCGGCGATCGCGGCCATCGCCGTGGTCTACGTGGTCATGCTGCTGATCTTCGCGCTCTACGGGCGCAAGCGCCTCGTGCTCTCCCCGGAGGAAGAATACGCGGTGTCCGGCGGCCTGCACGGCGACCCGCAGAAGGAGGGCTACGGCGGCGCCGTGGAGGAGCAACTGCTCGCTCTCGACGGCCGGGACGACCAGCGCGCACAGTAGCCGAGCGATTTTCGATCGCTTGGTTGGGTCGCCCTCCGCCGGTCAGAGCTGACGCACCCGCGTGGACGCTGTTCAGCACCGGCCGAGCGACCGGCCGGTGTTGAACCAATTCGACGGAGATTCTCGAGGAAAACACTCAGTTCGCCGTGGTGAGGTCCGTTTTCGGCGAAATCTCCGTCGAATTCGCTCGGGCTGCGGGGCGGGAGCGCTACTGTGACGCCATGTGCGTCTGGCAGCGGCGTTCCCGCGGCCGACCGGGTTCCGCGCCGGCCGCTCGGCCGGTAGGGAACCCGGCCGATGTGATGGTGCTGCGCGACCACACCCTCCCCGACCGGGACTGGACGGTGCTGCCCGCAGGCAGCCGCGCCTTCTGGTTCCCGGTGCCGAGCGGGAACCTCGCCGCCTTCGAGCTGGGCGACCCGGCGGCACCGAGCCCTGGGACTAGGCCCTGTTCGTGGCCGATCTGATCGCGTTCCTCGACGCAGGGTCCACCCCGGTGCACGTGCTCGGCTACTCGTTCGCTGGGATCGTCGCCGAGCTGGCCCTCGCCGAACGCCCCGAGCTGTTCGCGAGCCTGGTGCTGCTGGGTGTGCCGCCACAGCCCGGCCAGGCGTTCCGGCGGGTGCGCTGGATTGGCCCGCTGAGCCGGGTGCTCCCGCCGAGGCAGATCGCGGGACTGACCATCTGGGCCATCGTCTCCAACGTGAACCGGGTGCCCCTGGGCCGACTCGCTTTCGTGCGGCGCCGGTTCGGCGTCACGAACCGGCACAGCGTCGACGAGATCGTCGGGCTGATGAAACGGATGCCCGCCCAACGTGCCCTGCTTCGGCGCGCGCCGATCCCGTGTCTCGTTGCAGTCGGCGACCGAGACGTCTGGCCCACGGCACTCCACCGGGAGTTCGCCCGTCAGATTGGGGCCGAAATCCGGGTGTACCGCACCGGCCACAGCCCGTGCGAGACCACCCCGAACCAGCTGGCGCGCGATATGCCCGCGCTTTACCGCGCGGCCGGCTGAACCGGAGACCGCCGGGCTGATCCGACGCCTCCGCGAGACAGGTCAGCGCCCGATCGTGGGACGCCCGGCCCGGCGCCGCCGCACCGCGTACCGGGCGGCATGCCGGCGCCACGGGTTGTTCTCCGGCCAGCCCTGCAGCAGGGTGCGCCCGCCCCACCGCGCCCGGCGGGCGATGGCGCTCCAGGAATCGAAGGGCCGGCCGGAGATGGCCACCCGCAGGGTCGGGTCGTAGCGCACGCGCACCGCGGGGCTCAGGTTCATACTCAGGTCGAGGTCGTCGTGGATGTCGTCGCGGTCGCGGTGCACCCGGAGGCGGGCCTCCAGCCAGACCGCCCGGTGCATGGCGAAATTCGAGCCGAAGACCGGGCGGTGCCCCAACCAGAACGGCATCCAGAAGAAATAACCGCCGATGTAGAAGGTCCCGCCCAACCAGGCCACGAGGGGGCTGCAGCCGTAGAAATCGCCGGGGCCGGTGACCATGTCGCTCCCGGGGGACTCCGCCAGCGCGGACTCGATCCGCGCCAGCCAGTCGGCCGGCGGCACGGAGTCGGCGTCGAGTCGGGCGATCACGTCACCGGATGCCGCGTCGTAGCCGGCCGCAGCCGCCGGCCAGATGCCCCGCTGGGTCGCCCGCACGACCCGCGCACCCCCGGAGAGAGCGACCTCTGCCGAAGCATCCGTGCTCGCGTTGTCGACGACGATCACCTCGTCGGGCACCCGCTGCTGCCGGGCCAGAGCCGTGAGGCAGGCTTGGAGAAAGGCGGCGTCGTTGTAGCAGGGGATCACGACCGAGATCGTCATCATCGCTGCGTCCTTTCCCGCGCGCAGTGAGCTGTCGCGTTGATCCTCCATCTGGCGGTCACGGTCAGATCGCGCGGCAGTGCGTGGTGAGGAACCCGATCTTGTCGATGGTGATCGTGACCGTCGAACCGTCGCGCAGGAATACCGGCGGTTTGCGGCTGTAGCCGGCGCCGCCCGGGCTGCCGGTGGAGATGAGCGTGCCCGGCATCAGGGTCGAGGTTCTGGAGAGGTAGGAGATAATCTCGGCGACCGAGCGCACCATGTCGCCGCTCGAGGCATCCTGCAGGATGCGGCCGTCGACGTGGGTGGTCAGCCACAGGTCCTGCGGGTCGGCGATCTGGTCTGCCGTGATGACGACCGGCCCGGTGGGCGTGAAACCGTCGAAGGACTTGCAGCGCGACCACTGCGCCTCGGAGAATTGCAGGTCGCGCGCCGTGATGTCGTTGACGACCGTGTAGCCGAAGACATGGTCGAGAGCGTCCGCCACCGACACGTGGTGTGCGGCCGTGCCGATGATCACGCCGAGCTCCGCCTCGTAGTCGACCTGGCTGGTCAGATCGGTCGGCCAGGTGATCGTGGACTCGTGCCCGGTGAGCGAGTTGGGCCAGAGCGAGAACACGGTCGCGGCCGTTTCGACGCGCAGTTCGAGCTCGGAGGAGTGGGCGGCGTAGTTGGCGCCGATCGCGATGATCTGAGGCGGACGCAGCACGGCCGACGAGTAGCGCAGCTCGCCCAGCGGGGTGAGCGTTGCTCCCTGCGCGGCGGCGTTCTGGCTCAGGGCGCGCACCCGGTCGTACTCGTCAGAGTCCTTCTCGATCAGGTCCTGCAGATCGCGGGGGGCGTCGTCCATGATCTCGTCGAGGAACAGCGCTGCGTCGTCGAAGACGGCGGCGAGCCGCGGAGTGGTTTGACCTTCAACTCTCAGGTGGGCGAATTTCACCTGTTTAGGCTATCTGGCCCGGGAGCGGTCGCGGTGCGCGGGGCAGCCGCGGCGCCTGCCGCGCGCCACAGGTGCATGCCGGCGTAGCTGCGCCACGGCGCCCAGGCGGCACCGTGGCGGGCGAGTTGCCGGGCCTCCGCGGGCAGGCCGAGCCGCCCGGCGCCCTGCAACAGGGCCAGGTCGCTGGTCAGCAGGATGTCCGGGCTGCCCAGCACGCGCAGAGCCACGTATCCGGCCGTCCACGGTCCGATCCCGGCCAGGGCGGTCAGACGGGACTCGAGATCCTCCCGGGTCTGCCCGTAAGAGAGCACCAGATCGCCGGAGCAGAGCGCCTCCGCCACGCCGATGATCGCGTTGATGCGTGCGGCCGGGCCGCGAAGCACGCCGCGGCCCTCGGTCGCGATCCGCTGGGCGGTGGGGAACAGCCGGGTCAGGGGAGCGGTGGTGGGGTCGTGGATGAAGGGGCTGGTGCCGGTGGTGGCGCTGGCGCTTTCGCTGTCGCCCGCACCCGGGTACACGTCGTCGCCGAGCGCAGCGGCCAGCCGGGTGAGTGCCGTTCGGGCGGAGGCCACCGAGACCTGCTGGCCGATGAGCGCGCGGAACAGGGTCTCCTCGGGGTCCACGCTGCCCGGCACGCGTATGCCGGGGGTGGCCGCGATTCCGGCCGCGAGTTGCGGGTCCCGCCCGAGCGCCAGGTCGATCGCCCGGGAGTCCGCGTCCAGGTCAAGCAGGCGCCGCACCCGGCTGACGAGCGGCGCGAGGTCGGCGAGGCTGGCCAGGCGGGCGCGGCAGGCGACGCCTGGCGCGGCCGCCGTTCCCGACAGGGTCAGTTCCACCGTCGCGGGTCCGTGTGGCAGGCGCAGCGTGCGCGCGTAACGAGCATCCGTCGCCTGCTCCACCCCCGCGAGGCCTCGCGCGGCGAGGAACCGCAGTACCCCCACCCCGTCGAACGGCGCGCGCGCCGGCAGCAGCAGGTCGATGCCCGTCCCGTCGACGAGCCCGAAGACGGCCTCCCCGATCCCGCCGACGCTGAGGGGCTGGGCGCGGGGCTGGGCGCGGGCGGGACGGGCGCGGCGCAGCTCGGTGGGGGTGCGCTCGTAGACGGCGGCGATGGTGTCGTTGAACTGGCGCACGCTGCCGAAACCGGCGGCGAATGCGACCTCGGTGATCGGGACATCCGTGCTCGCCAGCAGCACGCGGGCGGTCTGCGCTCGATGCGCCCGGGCGAGCGCGAGCGGGCCGGCGCCCAGCTCGGTCACGAGCACGCGGGTCAGGTGCCGTTCGCTGTAGCCGAGGCGGCGGGCGAGGCCGGGCACGCCCTCCCGCTCAACCGTGCCGTCGCTGATCAGGCGCATGGCGCGGGCGGCGAGGTCGTCACGGATGTCCCAGTCCGGCGACCCGGGGACGGCATCAGGAAGGCAGCGTTTGCACGCCCGCAGGCCGGCCTCGTGCGCGGCCGCGCTGGTGAGATAGAACGACACATTGGCCGGCTTCGGTGTGGCCGCCGGGCAGCTGGGGCGGCAGTAGATTCCGGTGGAGTGCACGCCCGTGATGAACTGACCGTCGAAGCGGGAGTCTCGGGAGGACATGGCCCGGTAGCGCTCGAAGAAGACCGGATCGAGCCCGGCAGGAGGGATGGTCACCCGGCCAGCCTGCCACCGCTAGCTCGGGCGCACCAGCGGGAATCGGCCATCGCCGGTGCCGGCCGCAGCGGCCGCGGGCCATGCCGGCCTGCGTTCGGGCCTGCCCTCCGGCACCCGGCCCGGTACTCTGGGCGTATGACCGCACTGGAGCGTCTGCAGGCCGAACTCGGCACCCACGTCAGCGTCGATCCGCGCCGGCTCGCGGCCGTTCGGGGCGACAAATCGGGCTGGGTTGCCCCAGGGATGCCGCTGGCGGTCGTCTACGCCGCATCCGTCGACCAGGCGCAGGCCACGCTGCGCATCGCGACCGAGTTTCGCGTGCCGGTGATCACCCGCGGAGCCGGAACGGGCCTTGCCGGGGGAGCGTGCGGCACGGACGGCGCCATTGTGCTGAGCCTGGAACGGATGAACCGTATCCTCGAGATCCGCCCGGAGGATGAACTGGCCGTGGTCGAGCCGGGCGTGCTCAACGGCGACCTCAACACGGCCCTCTCCGCGCACGGGCTGTGGTTCACGCCGGACCCGGCAAGCCGGGCGATCTCCTCGGTCGGCGGCAACATCGCCACCAACGCGGGTGGGCTGCTCTGCGCGAAGTACGGCGTCACCCGGGAGGCGGTGCTGGCGTTGACGGTGGTGCTCGCCGACGGGAGCCTGCTGGAGATCGGGCACCGCACCGTCAAGGGCGTCACCGGCTACGATTTGACCGCGCTGCTCACCGGCTCGGAGGGCACCCTCGGCGTGATCGTCGAGGCCACCGTGCGGGCGCGCGCCATCACCCTGGGCGAGACCGTCACGATCGGCGCGACGTTCCCCGACGTGGCCCAGGCGGCCGCGGCATCCGGTCTCGTCACGGCGGCCCGGCTGCGCCCGGCCGTGATGGAACTCATCGACCCGGTGGCTCTGGCCCTGATCGTGGCGTACCTCGGGCCGAACCTGTTCGAGGGAGTTCCGGCCGGGAGAGCGTTCCTTCTGGTGCAGACGGATGGACCGGGGAGCCAGGCGGAGGCGGACCAGGTGGTGGCCGTGCTGCTGGCTGCGGGCGGGGAGGTGCGCGTCTCCACCGACGCCGAATCCGCCGATCGACTGCTGGCCGTGCGGCGGGCCGCGCACCCGGCGCTGGCCGCCCACGGCGAGGTTCTGATCGAGGATGTCTGCGTGCCCCGCTCCCGGCTGGCCGAGATGTTCGCCCGGATTGCTGAGATCAGCGCCCGCACGGGCCTGCCCATCCCCACGGTGGCCCACGCCGGAGACGGCAATCTGCACCCCAATTTCCTGATCCCGTTCGATCCGGCCCGGGGCGGCGCGGAGCCGGTCGTGCCGGAGGCGGTCTGGCTGGCGGCCGACGAGCTCTTCCGTGCCGCGCTCGAACTCGGCGGCACGCTCACCGGCGAGCACGGGGTCGGCGTGCTCAAGCGGCGCTGGCTGGCCGAGGAGCTCGGCGACACGGGCTTCGCCTTGCAGCGTCGGATCAAGGCGGCGTTCGACCCGTTGGGCATCCTCAACCCGGGCACCATGTTCGAGGCGTGAGCGCGCCGCTAGTCTGTTGGGCATGACCCACGAGCCGACCCCGGAGCACTCCGCCGCCGCCGCCCATTCTCATCCGGCCGGAACCCAGCCCGCAGCCCAGCCTGCCCCGGTGCAGCCCGCGGCCCAGCCCGTGCAGCCCGTCTGGACCGCCCCCGTTCGTCGCACCCGGGCGGGCATCGTCACGCTCACGGTCGCCGGCCTCGTCATCGGGGGCGCCGCGCTGCTGCTGGTGTTCGTCTACCTGGCCACCTTCCTCGGTGCCGGCACACTGCTGGTCGGCCTCATCCTGGCGCTCATCCCGCTGATCGGGATTTTGCTCGCCGTGGGCTGGATCGATCGGTGGGAGCCCGAACCCCGCCCGGCCCTCTGGTTCGCGTTTCTCTGGGGCGCCGGCGTCTCCATCGTGACGGCGCTGCTCTTCGACCTCGGCGTGCAGCTGGCCCGGGCCGGCGCCGGAGCCATCGAAACGGATGACGGTTTCGCCGCCGCCGTCTTCCAGGCGCCCCTCGTCGAGGAGGCTGCCAAGGGCGCGGGGGTGCTGCTGCTCTTCTGGGTGCTGCGTCGCAGATTCGACGGCCCGGTCGATGGCGTGGTCTATGCCGCGACGATCGCCGCCGGATTCGCCTTCACCGAAAATATCCAATATTTCGGTGTGGCGATGATGGAGGGCGGCGCCGAGAACCTGGGCTTCACGTTCCTGGTGCGGGGGGTGTTGTCGCCCTTCGCCCATGTCTTGTTCACCGCCTGCATCGGCTTGGCGTGCGGGCTGGCGGTCCGGTACCGGCCGTTCCTGGCCTTTGCCACGATTCTGCTCGGATTCGTCTCGGCGATCTTTCTGCACTTCGTCTGGAACGGGGCGTTCTACCTGGTCGAGAGTGGCTCGCTGGTGGCGTACTACCTCGCCGTGCAGGTGCCTTTGTTCCTCGGCGCGATCATGGTTGTCGTGCTGCTGCGGCGCCAGGAAGAACGCGTCACCGTGCTCCGGCTGAGCGAGTATGCCGCGGCCGGCTGGTTCAGCCCGGCCGAGGTGGGCATGCTCGCCACCCGCGATGGCCGTCGGCAGGCTCGATCCTGGGCCGCGCGGCAGCCCCACACCCGGAAACGGGCCATGCACCACTTCATCCACAACTCCACCCGCCTCGCTTTCGCCCGACAACGCATGGTGAACGGCACGGCCGCGAACGTCGACCGGGCCGACGAAACGGAGCTGCTGGGGCTGATCCAGCGCGACCGTGCCGGCGTGATCACCGGACGCTGATGCCCTGACGCACAGGGACTCGCCGCCCCGGTGGTGTGGCAGTGCCGACGACTCTCCCGGAGCGGCGAGTTCTGTTCCCATGGTGCGCCCGACGGCCGCGTTCGCGCAAGGGGGAATTTTCGGTGTGCGGGCGAGCGCGCAATCCGATTGGATAGAGGAATGACTGATCAAAACATCAAGCCCGAACTCGACGCTCTTGAGGGCCCCGCGCCTACCGAACTGACCATCACCGACATCGTGGTGGGCGAGGGAGCCAAAGCAACCCCCGGCGCCACCGTCAACGTGCACTACCTCGGCGTCGCCTACGACACCGGAGACGAATTCGACTCCTCCTGGAGCCGCGGGCAGTCGATCAACTTCCCGCTTGCTCAGCTCATCGCGGGCTGGCAGCAGGGCATCCCCGGCATGAAGGTCGGCGGACGCCGCAAGCTGGTCGTCCCTCCGCACCTGGCCTACGGACCGGCCGGCGGAGGACACCAGCTCTCCGGCCAGACCCTGATCTTCGTGATCGACCTGCTCGGAACCCGCTAGAAATCCGCAGTGCCGGAAGCACGTGCGAGTCGCGCATCGCTACGAATCGTGTTCGATTCGCACGTGCTTGATCCGGGAGGTGTGGCCGCGCACGATGGTCACCGCGCTCTTGGACACGCCGAAGTGCTTGGCCAGCAGCTTCACCAGCGCATCGTTGGCGGCCCCCTCAACAGCCCGCTGCTGCAAGAACACGGTGAGCGCGGCATCCGTCGGAGCACGGGGCGCGTCGTCGCCCGGCTCCCGACCCGGCCCTCCCCCGGAGACCAGCGGTCCCTTCCGGCTACCGGGCTTCACATGCACCGTCAAGTTCACCGTTCGCGTCACGCCGGTCCTCCGGGAATATAGTTCTCTTCACAACGCTAGTGGGCGGAGTCGTCTTCATGATCTCAATCGATAGTGCGCGGGCCCTGGCCGAAGCCGGGCTGCAGTGGCGTCCTGTTTCCGGTGACGCCTTCCGCATCGAGCGCTCCGGCTTCGAAAGCGACGTGTTCACGGTCAGTGACATGACGATCGAGCCGCACGAGTTCGACACGGGAACGATCCTCGGGTTCAACGGCACCACCGAGTGGGCCCTCGATTCACTGGCCCTCGAGGATGCCCTGTGGATGCCGCGTGAGGACCAGCTGCGCGATCTGTTGCGGAGCACGTTCCGTTCGCTCACCCGTCAGGGCGAGGACAGCTACCGGGTGACGGTGGAGCTGAACGGCACGCCGGAATTCTTCGACGCCGCCGACCCCGCGGATGCCTACGGCAACGCGCTCCTGCGTCTGATCAGCCTGTCCGCCGACTCCCTCGCCTGAACACCCACTCTCTCACCGGCTCCGCCGGTGGCCGAGCCTGCCGAGACCCGGTGACCGGGCCCTCGAATCCGCCCATCGGCGTTCGTCACCGTCGCTAGCTCCGAAGTTTTTCGGAACGCGCCGGGCAACCGGCCTGGGGCGACCCGGTCTTTTCGGACGGGGTCCTTGGTTTCATTTTAGGCGGCGAGTGTGAGTTTGATGAGGCGTTCGGTGGGTGTTGAGTAGCCGAGAGTTTGGTGCAGGCGAACGGTGTTGAAGTGGTGAATGTAGTTGATGACTTCGGTGCGGGCCTTGCGCCGTGTCGTGAAGGTTTGCCAGTTGAGGCTTTCGCTCGTGAGTTTGGAGAAGAACGTTTCGGCGGCGGCGTTGTCCCAACACTGCATCTTCGCGCCCATGGAGCGGGAGGCTAGGTCGATGACGGTGGCGAGATAGAGCCAGCCTTCCTGGGTGTGGATGTAGGTGATATCACCGACGAGGATCGTGCCGACGCTCAGCGAGGTGAAGTCCCGCAGGAGCAGATCGACCGGGTCGGCCAGTCGGGAGGCCCGCTGGTAGCGGATCGTGAAGGCGCGTTCTGCCGCGCCCTTGGACTCGGCGAACGCGATCATCACCTGCGCGGTGAGGTCTTCATGCCGCCTCTGCGCGGGCGCGGTGACGTGGTGCGACCAGTCGGAGAACCCTGATGTTGATACTCTGAGCCGGCGGCAGAGGTAGGTGATGGGGAAGTCGGCCTTCATCCGGGAGATCATTTCGAACCGTTGTCGTTTTGATCGAGTTCCAGGAAGAGGGCCTTCGCTTTTTTCTCGAAGTCGAGATCCCTCCGCAGCAGGGCGTTTTCCTTCTCCAGGTCCCGGATCCGTTTCCGGGCTTGCGGCGTGAGCTCACCAGCAGGATCGATGGTCTTCAGCCTCGCGGCGTTGACCCAAGTCCACAGAGTCCGGTGGTTGATCCCGAGCGCTGCGGCGACTTTCACGATCGATTTGTCGCCCTCCGCGACGCGGGCCACCGCGGCAGCCCGAAACTCCGGGCTGAAGTGTTGGTGTTTCTCGTGTTCCATTTGTCTATCCAATCCCGAAGCCAGGAGGACTGTCCGGAAACACTGGGTCACCCCAGCCCACCAGGACGGCGTGTTGCGAAAAACTCCGAAGTTACGTGACACGGATGCGTGCTGATGGGTGCCGATCTGGAGCACGGAATGTCAGTGGTCAGCCGTAACGTGAGTCTCATGAAGCCCTCCTACAGTGAGCACACCCTGCGGTTGCCCGTGCGTTCGGCCGACCCCCCTTGCCGAGAGCCGCACCCTGATGAATGAACTAACCGGCACCCGGGCGGCCCTGCAGGATGGGTCGATCACCTACCGGCAGGCGCAGGCGATCACGGCCCGGCACCAGAAGTCGGTGGGGACCGCACGGTGATCTTCGAGCCGGAGACCGACGGAACGGCGTCGCTCCACTGATACGCCACGGCGGAGAAAATGAAGGCCGGGTACGACCGCCTCACCGTGATGGGGATGAGCCTGCAGGGCCCGAACGAGACCCGTACGCTGACCCAACTGCGGGCGGACGTGTTCGAAGACCTCATCCTCAATGGGGTCACCGCGAATGGCGTCGGCCAGGGCATCCGCGGCTCGGTGCACGTCACCGTCCCGGTGATGACGCTCCTCGGCCACTTCGAGGAACCCGGCCACCTCGAGGAACCCGGCCACCTCGAGGGGTACGGGCCGATCGACCCCGACACCGCCCGCGAGATCGCCGCTCGGGCACCCGGCTTCATCCGAATCCTGACCCATCCGGAGTCCGGGGTGCTAGTTCGACGGGATCACCGCGCACGACAACCTCGCGCATCTGTGCCCGGTCGACCATGCGCTCAAGTCCGAGACCCGGTGGAGTTACGTGCACCTGCCGTACGGCACGCTGACGTGGACCTCGCCGACCGGGCGCACGTTCATCAGCCGGGGACCGACGTCAGGCCAGCCAGGTCGCCGTCATCCGCTGCACGACTCCGCCGTCGAGGTCGGCGAGCTTGGCCCCCACGAACTGGCGCGCCGCCTCCGAGGTCTGCACCCGAAACGGGGGGCGGTCGCCGTCGAGCAGGGCGGCGACGATCTCGCCGGCGCTCCGGGCCGACTGGGCCGAGCCGAAGGATGACGCTGCGCGGGCCAGGTACGCCTCCAGTGCCGCGGCGTACGGGTCGTTGGCCAGGCCGGATTGGTTGAGGTCGCGGCCGACGTTGGCGACGAACGAGGATGCCACGGCGCCGGGTTCGACCACCGTCACCCACACACCGGCCGTGGCGGCAACCGGGGCCAGGCTCTCCATGAATCCCTCCACCGCGAACTTCGCCGCACAATACGCCTCGTTGAAGGGCTGCCCGATGGCTCCACCCACGCTCGAGACGGTGATCAGCCGGCCCCTGCTGCCCCGAAGAAGAGGGAGCGCGGCCCGTGTGAGGGCAACCACCCCGAAGAAGTTCACCTCCATCACGGCGCGAACGTCGTCGACCGTTTCGTTCTCGATGGTGCCGAGCCTCCCCGACCCGGCGTTGTTGATGAGCGCGTCCAGCCGGCCGTGCCGGTCGATGGTCCCGGCCACGGCATCCATGGCCGCCTGCGGTTCAGTCACGTCCAGGCGACGGATGTCGAGACTCACCTCCGCGTCGGCGGCCGCGTCCCGCAGAGCGCGGGTGCCCTCGAGGTTGCGCATGGTGGCTACCACCGTGTGGCCGGCGCGGGCCGCGGCGATGGCGGCGTGGAGTCCGATACCGGAGGAGGTCCCCGTGATCAGAACGACGCTGGAGTCCGGTGCGTGAGTCAGGCTTCTAGTACCGGTCGGGTTCCGGGCCGAGCTGGAACCGGCGGCCTGTGATCCTGGTCGGCGTTATCTCGACGTAGATGTACTTCAGGGTCGGGATGAGCGGGCGCAGCGGCAGTTGATCCGCGGCCTCGATCTCGGCTTGCTTGTCGAGAGCTCGGGCCTCGCCTCGCACCACGACGCTCCACGCCTCGCTACGGCCGATGCCGTCGATCTCGAAGGCGACCCGGTTGTTCACCGTGAGCTCGAGGAGCTTCGTGCCCTCGGCCGTGCGGAAAACGAGCCGCCGGTCTGCGGAGACGAAGTTCACCGGGTAGATGTCCGGCTCACCGGAAATGCTCATCGCGAGTCTTCCGAAACTGGACGAGATCAGGAGATCCCAGCAGTCGTCCTCGCTGAGGTTCTGAACCGCATACAGGTCGTTGGTTTCCATGACTCATAGTCCCACGCGGTCCGGTCCGGCGCGAGCAGGTGCCGGAAACGAAAAACGCGCCCACCGTTCCCCGAGGGGCGGTGGGCGCGTTTCGGCCTGACAGCGAGTCGGATCAGTCCCGACGGACGCGTTCGACGGTGCGTCGCAGAGCGAGGAGCGCGCCGAGTCCGAGGAGCAGAGTGCCGACGGCCACGGAGATCAGCAAGGGAGCCGAGTCGACGCCGGTCGCGGCCAGCTCGGGAGCGGCCGTGATCGTGTCGGCGGCGATCGGGAGGGCCGTCTCGGTCGGGGTCGGGGTCGGGGTCTCGGTCGGTGTCTGCGTGACCTCGGCCGGGAGCGCGATCGTGTTGAGTTCGGTCGCGCACTCCACGGTCGAGCCGCCACCGTTGCTGGAATAGTTGCACTGGTTGATGGTGACGGGAATGTCTGTCGTCACCGTTGCCGAGGGATTCACCCGGCAGTGCACATCGGCGCCGCCGCCGTTCCCGGCGTTGTTGCACTGCGTGACGGTCGCGCCGGTGGTGTTCTCAAGGGGCACGCAGTCGAGTTCCGTGCTGGCTCCGGAGCCGACGCACTGGTTGACCGTGGCTGGGGTTGCCGTGGTCGCACCGGTGATGTGGTTGTTCACGGTCACCGTGCAGATAGTGTTACCGCCGCCGACGTTGATCGAGCCGTTGCACTGGGTGATTGTGTGGATCAGCTTGGAAGAGTTCACGACCGTCGCTGCGGGGGGCTCCACCTCGGTGTTTGCCGCGTGGATGCTGACGACGGTGCTGGTGGTCGACCTTGTCGCGCCGGTGGCCAGATTGAGATAATTGTCGACCGTGACGCTGCATTCGACGGCGCCGGTGCCGCCGCCGACTCCGGCGACATCGTTGCACTGTTCGACGGTGCCGTCGACCGCAGCAGCCGAGGCGGGAACCGCCGGCGAAGCGGTCAGGACGAAGGCCGAGAGGAGGAGGCCGAGGGCCAGAACAATCGAACGGTTCAGTGCCGTCGAGCGAAAGAATGTACGTGAAGTTGTAACAGCCGGCAGATTTGCGATGGAGGCCCCCTTATTAGGGCAACTCTAACAGGGCATTCTCGGGTGCGAACGACGAGGAACGGGTCAACGCCCTTCGTTCACGCCTCTGACCCGGTCAATAAGATCTTTCCACGGCCCAGAGACCTGCTGCTCGCCGAGCACGACCTCGTGGGGTGCGCAACGGATGCGGTAGACGTAGCGGTCCGGCTGCGGAGCAGTCGCGGACACCTCGTCCCAGGGCAGCCCACGGAGAAGTTCCGTCCAGGCGGACCGATCGGGTTGTTCCTCCACCTGGACCTCCCAGGTGGTGCGGATGCCGGCGAAGCCACCGCTGCGCGAAACGACGACCTTCATGGGGCCGACATTACTCCGGCCGAGGGGCAGGAACGACGGTGGCGCGACGGACGCCGGTTCCTGGTCTCGTGCCGGACCGGGGCCGGGATCCGGTGCCGAGCCCGCCGCCGAGGCCGACGGCGGTCCAGCCGGCGATCACGGCCTCGTGTTCTCGGGACCCGGCGCCGTGGCGCGTGACCGCCGCCCGCGAGGTCGCCCGCGCGAACCCGGCGAAGTCCACGGTGCGGCCCAGCGTGCCAGAGGTGAGGGTGTCGAACCAGATCTGGCCGGCCGTCTCCCAGGCGTTTCCGCCGAGAGCTGTGGCCACGAGGTAGAACGCCCGGTTCGGAATGCCCGAATTCAGGTGCACCCCGCCGTTGTCGTCCTCGGTTTCGATGTAGCCGGTCATGTCCGCGGGCTGGGGGTCCTTGCCGAGTACATCGTCGTTGTAGGCGGTGCCGGGAGCCTTCAGCGAGCGCAGCGCGACCCCCTGCACCTGGTCGGTGAAGAGACCTTCGCCGATCAGCCAGCCGGCCTCGGCAGTTGACTGGCCCAGGGAGTGCTGCTCCACCAGTGAGCCGAACACGTCCGACAGGGACTCGTTGATCGCACCTGATTGCCCCTCGTAGGTGAGGTTGGCCGTGAATTGGGTCACTCCGTGCGTGAGCTCATGCCCGATCACCGTCAGCGACGAGGTGAAACGGTTGAAGACCAGGCCGTCGCCATCGCCGAACACCATACGCTCGCCGTCCCAGAACGCGTTGTCGTAGTTGCGGCCGTAGTGCACGGTCGCCTCCAGCGACACACCGCGGTCATCGATCGAGTCGCGCTCGAACACGTTCCAGAACAGGGAATGCGTGTCTCCGAGCCCCGCCCAGGCCTCATTGACCGCGAGATCGGCCCCGGCGGGCTGGCCCTCGCGGCGGACCAGCCGGCCCGGCAGTCGTTCCAGGCCGCCGGCATCCGACACGGCCCGGTCCACGTGCCCGCGAACCCGAGCGGCCGCACCGCCGCGCACACCGGAGTGGACCGACGACGAGGGCGTCGGATGCGCCGCCGCGCGCAATTCCCGGATCGGCACGTCCCGCATCAGAGACCGTCTGGCTGCCTCGGCCGCGGTCGCGAGCCGGGGATCGTCGACCCGCGCCAGCCGCACCAGCAGATACGGCGGCACGATAGTGCACCGGGAGAAGCCGTGCGATGAGCCTGTCATGGGTCGAGTGTGGCACTCGGCGGTGACGCGCACCACAGAAATTCTTGATCAGCCCGTGTGCCGCGACCCTGAGACCCGAGCGAAGGCCCGCGGCGGCATCCGGAACGTGGGCCGGGTGCCGCCGCGGGGGTCTGGTGTCATCAGCAGCCGACCCGCTGCCTGAAAATTGAGGAACGCCGGTCGAGCACCATTAATAGCACCGTGCGCGCCGAGCGAGAAGGTGCCGGTGAGAGGGCTTCCGTAGACTCTCAGCATGCGCTTCGGAATCGTCATACTCCCGCAGGATTCGTGGCCGGAGGCCCGCCGTCGCTGGCAGGGCGCTGAGCAGCTCGGCTTCGACCACGCCTGGACCTACGACCACCTGTCCTGGCGGTCGTTGGCCGACCAGCCCTGGCATGCGACCGTCCCGACGCTGACTGCCGCGGCGGTCGTCACCACGCGGATCCGGCTGGGTACCTTCGTCTCGTCACCGAACTTCCGGCATCCGGTGACCTTCGCCAAGGAGATCGCCACCCTCGACGACATTGCCGGCGGGCGATTCCTGCTCGGGGTGGGCTCCGGCGGAACCGGGTTCGACGCCACCGTGCTCGGGCAGCCCGAGTACACCCCGAAGCAGCGGTCCGAGCGCTTCGCCGCGTTCGTCACGGCCCTCGACCGGCTGCTGCGCCATGAGGAACCGGGCAGCGGCGGCATCAGCTTCGAGGGGGAGTGGGCGAGGGCGGTCGGCGCGCGAATGGTCGGTGTGCCTGCCCAGAAGCCGCGGGTTCCGTTCGTCATCGCCGCGAACGGGCCCAAAGGGCTGCGCCTCGTCACGACGTTCGGTTCCGGCTGGGTGACGACGGGAGCGGACGGCGTCGTGGGCGAGGACTGGTGGGCGGCGGTAGCCGGCCTGACGCACCGGCTGGAGGACACGGCAGTCGTCGCGGGCAGGGAGCCGGCCACCATCGACCGGTACCTGTCCCTCGACAGCGGCGGCAGCTACTCCCTGCAGAGCATCGGAGCGTTCGAGGATGCCGTAGGTCGGGCCGGCGAACTCGGCTTCACCGACGTGATCAGCCACTGGCCGCGAGCGGCCGGCATCTACGCCGGAACGGAAGCCGTTCTGCACCGGGCCGCGGCCGTGATCAGCCGGCAGCGCGTCTAGTTCGGAAACTAATCTGAGAAGAACCGACCCCGCAGAGCCGGCCCAAATGAGCTAAAATAAACGATCCGCACCGGGCATCCCCCCTCCATTCTGGAACCGGGTCCCGGTCTCGCTTCAGGCCTCGTCGGCGAGGTGCTGACACAATCTCCGATCCGCGCCTGCCCAATCACGATGGCGGCGGTCCATGCTCCCGATTCAGAAGGCACGACGTGACCGCACCATTCTCCCCACCGGGCCGCCCCGACGCTCGAGTCCCGGACCATTCCCGCCACCGCATCGGCGGCAAGATCGTTCCGGCCCCCCGGGTCTTCTTCCCGGCCCTGATCATCATCCTGGCCATCGTCGTGATCGCCATTGCCTTCCCCACCCGCACGGGCGACACCCTCGCCCTGCTGCAGGGCTGGGTCGTGGCCGGCCTGGGCCCGTATTACATCATCATCGTCGCCGCGTTCGTGGTTTTCGCCACATGGATGGGCATGAGCCGGTTCGGTGACATCAAGCTCGGCCAGGACGACGACGTGCCCGAGTTCGGGCTGATGTCCTGGTTCTCGATGCTCTTCGCCGCCGGCATGGGCATCGGCCTCGTATTCTGGGGCACTGCCGAGCCGCTCACCCACTTCACCAGCCCGAAGCCCGGCGTCACGGGCAGCAGCCAGGACCTGGCCGCGGCGGCCATGTCGCAGACGTTTCTGCACTGGGGCTTTCACGCCTGGGCCATCTACGCCGTGGTCGGGCTGTCGCTGGCCTACGCCATCCACCGCAAGGGACGCCCCGTCTCGATCCGCTGGGCCCTGGAACCGCTCCTGGGCGACCGGGTGCGCGGTCGCCTCGGCGACGCCATCGACGTGATCGCGATCGTCGGTACCCTCTTCGGTGTCGCCACCTCCCTCGGGCTGGGCGTCAAGCAGATCGCCGCCGGCCTCCGCCACCTGGGCGTTGTAAAAGAGGTCGACAACACCTTGCTCGTGGTGCTTATCGTCCTGATCACCCTGATCGCAACGGCCTCCGTCGTCAGCGGAGTGGGCAAGGGCATCAAGTGGCTGTCGAATATCAACCTCGGCATGGCCGGGCTATTGCTCGTGGCCGTGCTGCTTCTCGGCCCCACGCTCTACCTGCTGCGCGTCTTCGTCGAATCGATCGGGGGCTACCTGCAGGGCGTCGTCGGGCTCACGTTCGATGCGGGTTCTTTCACCGGCCAGGCCGGCCTCGACTGGCAGGGTGCGTGGACCGTCTTCTACTGGGGCTGGTGGATCTCGTGGGCGCCGTTCGTCGGCGTCTTCATCGCCCGGATCTCCCGCGGCCGCACGGTGCGCGAGTTCGTGGCGGGCGTCCTGCTGGTGCCGACCCTGGTGACCTTCGCCTGGTTCGCGGTCATGGGCGGTAGCGCCATCAAGCAGGCCTTCGGCGGCGATGGTGGCGGACTGTTCGACCCGGAGGTCGGCATCATCCCCGAGAATGTGCTCTTCGACTTCCTCTCCGGCCTGCCGGGCGGCGGCATTCTGTCGGTGATCGCCGTGATCGTGGTGGCCATCTTCTTTATCACCTCGGCGGACTCCGGTTCGCTTGTCATCGACATGCTCGCCTCCGGCGGAGACACCAACCCGCCCAAGTGGAGCCGCATCCTCTGGGCCGGTCTCGGCGGACTCGTCGCGATCGCACTCCTGCTGGCCGGTGGGCTCGCGGCCCTGCAGACCGGAGCCATCCTGACTGCCATCCCGGTCAGCGTGGTCATGATCGGCATGTGTGTGGCCACCTACAAGGCGTTCCAGGAGGAGCATCAGGTGCTGGTGCGCCTCGAACGCCGCCAGCGCCGGGAAGAGCTGTCCCGGCGGATCAAGAAGAACGTCACCGAGCACCTGGAAGAGAACTTCGACGATCACTTCGGCGACCAGATGGACGAGCGGATCACCGCCGCCCTCTCCGAGGGAGAGCAGCGCCGGTGGAAGCTGTGGCGTCGCAAGCATCCGGTGGAGCACGCCCGCGCGGAGTCGGACGACGCCGCGCAGGCGGAGCGGCCCGAGCCGACGCCGGTCGTGCTGGTCGATCCGGCGGCTGCCGACCCGATCGGTACCGACCCGACGGCGCCATAGACCCTGGACGTCGATGCGGAAGCCGTGCTTGATAACGGTATCGATCATGCCCAGAGTGCGCAGGGAGATCACCGTGCCGACCCCGAGCATGGCCGCTCCGTGAAGACGGTGACGCGGGACGGCATCCTCAACGGGTTGGTCAGCGTCGGGATGCCGCGCACGGCCGCCGAGCTGACCCTGCTCGACCAGCGCGGCAGCGAACTGCGCATGGACCGCTCTCTGCTGCTGCGCTGCGACAAACCCGACTTTGAACCGGCTGCGGCGGATGAAAGGGCCGGAGTACCGGCCGAATCGGTTGAGAGGCACTCGGCCTGGACGGCCCGTATACCGATGCTGCACAGGTGCCTATGGTGTCAGCATGCGCGCCGACGACCCCTCATCCCCGTCCCTGCAAACCCTACTGACCAGTCGGCTCGGCCGGTGGGCCATCCGCTCCACCCAGATCATCGTCGTGGTCGTGCTGGCCGCCGGCGCCGTCTCCGCTCTGGTGCAGGTGAAACTCGTGGTCATCCCCGTTCTCGTGGCGCTCATCCTGGCATCGGCGCTGGCACCGCTGGTCGGCTGGCTGCGCACGCGGGGCCTCCCGGTCATTCTCGCGACCTGGATCACCCTGCTGGCAGGGGCACTCATCCTCGGCGGCATCGTCACGCTCATCGTCTTCGCGGTGCGCAACCAGTGGGGTGCGCTGGTGGTGGCGGCCAGCGACGGGCTCGACGAACTCCAGGGGCTGCTGGTCGAGGGCCCGATTGCGCTCGACTCTGAGCAGTTCAACGCGGTGCGTGATGCGATCGTGGGTTTCGTCACGAGCGCACAATTCGGCACGGGGGCGCTCGCCGGGGTGTCCGCCGCGGTGGAGCTGGTCACCGGAGCCCTGCTCGTGCTGGTGATCCTGTTCTTCTTCCTCAAAGACGGCGGCCAGATCTGGAACTTTTTCCTACGTTTCCTGCACGGCGAGAGCCTCGAGCGCGCCCACCGGATCGGAGACGTCACCCCGACGGTTCTCGGCCAGTACGTGCGGGGAACGGCGATCATCGCCCTCTTCGACGCCGTTCTGATCGGCGTCGGGCTGGCCATCCTGCAAGTTCCGCTGGCCCTGCCGCTGGCTGTGATCGTGTTCCTCACCGCGTTCATCCCGCTGATCGGGGCGACCATCGCGGGCATCCTGGCTGCCCTCGTGGCGTTGGTGGCCAATGGGCCGCTCGTGGCGCTGATCGTTGTGGCCATCGTGATCGTGGTCAACCAGATCGAGGGTGACCTGCTCAACCCCGTGGTGATGGCGGGGGCGTTGAAACTGCATCCGTTGGTGATCCTCGTCGCTTTGACCGCGGGCACCATCCTCGGTGGTCTCGCCGGGGCCGTTCTGGCGGTCCCGCTCGTCGCGGTGGGCTGGGCGATGATCAAGGTTTGGGACAGGCCGGATCAGTCGATCACCCAGCGGGCGAAGTTCTCCATCCGGCACCGGCCTCAGCCGGCGAAGCCCGCCTAGGCCGGCCCCATTGTCGGCTCGGGGTGGCGAGCCTACGATAATCGGCATCTGACCGGGGAGGCACAGGTGGCGATTTCACCGCTGAGAGCAGCCGACGACCGAGCCTTCGCCGCCATCGTCAACGCGAGGAAGGCCTGAGGCGATGCCCGCTCTCATCTTCGACTGCGACGGCGTGCTGGCTGACACCGAACGCGCCGGCCACCTGCCGGCCTTCAACCAGACCTTCGAGGAATTCTCGGTGCCCGTGCAGTGGAGCGACTCCGATTACGTCCAAAAGGTGACGATCGGGGGAGGAAAGGAGCGGATGCGCAGCATCCTCACCCCGGAGGTCGCCGGCGTGCTCGGTCTGCCGGCGGACGACCCCGCGGCCCTCGACTCGGCCGTCGCCGGCTGGCACCGGCGCAAGAGCGCGATCTACACCGAGCGGGTGGCGAGCGGCGCGCTGACGGCCCGCCCGGGCATCCGTCGACTCGCCGCCCAGGCCGCGGGCGCCGGCTGGATCCTCGCCGTGGCCTCCACCTCGCCCGAGAAATCCGTGCGTGCCGTGCTCACGCACACAATCGGGCCCGAGCTGGCCGCGCAGTTCCGGGTCTTCGCCGGCGACATCGTGGACCGGAAGAAGCCGGCCCCGGACATCTACCTGCATGCCCTACGGGAACTCGGGATCGCCGCCGCCGACGCCGTGGTCGTCGAGGACAGTGCGAACGGCCTCCGGTCGGCGCTCGCCGCGGGCCTCCGCACCGTGATCACGATCAGCGGTTACACCGCGGACGAGGATTTCACCGGGGCGGCCCTGGTGGTGTCGTCGCTCGGGGACCCCGGCGGCCCCACCACCGTGACGCTGCGCGACCCGCTGGGTCTGGAGCCGGAATTCTTCGTCGACCTGTCCGATTTCGCCACCATCCTCAGTACCCCCGACCACCCGGCCCCCGACCCGGAGAGCTGATGACCCGCTCAGCCCTGTTCGACACCGAATGCGGTGTCTACAGCATCGCCCGCACGGCCGCCGCGGTGTCGGGCACGGAGGAGCGGACCGGTGCCGATGTGGTGGCGATGCTCCGGGCCGCAACCGAGGGGATCAAGGCCCGCGGCCAGTCCGACCTCGGAGACAAGACCCTACTCGACGCCGCGCGAAGCTGACCACCGCGAATGGATGAGCGACGAGATGCGCGACGGGGTCGTGCTGCTCCGACCGACCTCCCGGACTCTGCTAAACTCGGACGGTTGCCGTTTGACGGCCGCGGATCAAGAGAGCCCAGGCATTCGGCCCCGGGCACCGCGCAGTGAGAGAAAGGGGATCCCATCTATGGCACTCGAAGCTAATGCAAAGAAGGCGATCATCGAAAAGTACGCTACCCACCCAGGCGACACCGGGTCCCCCGAAGTTCAGATTGCCATGCTCACGCAGCGCATCCTGGACCTCACGGAGCACCTGAAAGAGCACAAGCACGACCACCACTCGCGTCGTGGTCTGCTTCTCATGGTTGGTCAGCGCCGTCGTCTGCTCGGTTACCTGTCGGATGTCGACATCACTCGGTACCGCACGCTGATCGGCAGCCTCGGACTGCGCCGCTAAGGCATTTTTCGAAGACACCGCGATCTTCTTACAAACGGGCCGTCACCTTCCGGGTGGCGGCCCGTTTCGTGTGTCCGGGGCGGGGGACCGGGAATATCTCCGGACCCGGCGCGGTTTTCCCCACCGATGTCTACCTCCGCGCTGAGCCTGTCCGTGCTCGATTTGATCCCCGTCCGCACCTCGCAGAGCTCCGCTGAGGCGGTCGCGGCAGCCGTGCACCTCGCCCAGAGCGCGGACCGGCTCGGCTACACCCGATACTGGGTCGCGGAGCACCACAACATGCAGGCGGTCGCGTCGACGAACCCACCCGTGCTGATCGGTATCCTCGCGGCGCAGACCGAACGCATCCGGGTCGGCTCCGGGGGCGTCATGCTGCCCAACCACTCTCCGCTCGTGATCGCCGAGCAGTTCGGCATCCTCGAGGCGGCCTTCCCCGGGCGCATCGACCTGGGGCTGGGCCGTGCGCCCGGCAGCGACCCGATGATCACCGCACTGCTGCGTTCGAGCGGAGCCGTGAGCGAGGTCGACGCGTTTCCGCGCAACATCGCCGACATCGCGGCGCTGCTGCACCCCGACGGAGCCTCGCTCAGCCTCACCTCCGGTCAGGACTACACCCTGCACGCGACTCCCGCCGCCACCGGGATGCCCGAAATCTGGCTGCTTGGCTCCAGCGACTACTCGGCCCGGCTCGCCGCCCGGCAGGGCATGCCCTACGTGTTCGCCAACCACTTCGCCGGCGACGGCACCACAGCGGCCCTCGAGCTGTACCGTCGCGGGTTCACCCCCAGCGAGACCCTCGACGCCCCCCGCACCATCCTCACCCTGAACGTGTCGGTCGCCGAGACCGGGGACGAGGCCCTCGCGCTTGCCCTGCCGCAGATGCAGCAGATGGCGCGCCTGCGCTCGGGCCTGCCGCTCGGCCCGCTCGCGACGGTCGAAGAGGCCGCCGCCGCACCGATGGCGCCGGCGCTGCTCCAGATGATCGAACGGATGGCCGCGGCCTGGATCATCGACGAGCCCGGCGCCGCGGCCGCGCGCATCCGTGTCCTCGCGGCACAGTTCGGGGTCGATGAGGTCATGCTGCAGCCGATCGCCTCCGCTCACACGGGCGCCGACGCGGCGACCTCACCCGGACGTGCGCGCACGCTGGAACTGCTCGCCGCCGAGCTCTTCACCGGAGAGCAACTCGCGACCGAGGAACTCGCGGCGGTCTAGACGAGTGCGCCCTCACAGCCGTGGGCGGGATGGCGTCGCGGGCGGGGGTTCGGGGACTCACTCGGCAGAGGCGAGGCCCGTTCAGGCGTCCGGTTCCGTCATGTCGACCACGTGCGACTTGACGTGGGCCTTCAGCGCCTCGATGCCCTTGAGGGCCTCCGCCTTGGAATGATAGCTTTCGGAGGTCGCGATCACTTCGCCGTTGTTGGCCTTCAGCCGAAACTGATATCCGCCGGATCGTTCCGCGTAGAGTTCATATTTCCCGGACATCACACACTCTTTTCTTCTTCATCGAAAAACGTCGACGGACGCATTGCCGTTGGAAAAACCCTACCGCCCCCGTTGGCGCCCGAAACCCTCAACCCAGACCGAGCAGCCGGAGCCCGGCGGCCGTTGCCGCGCCCACGATGACCACCGCCAGGAACGGGGCCTTGAACCAGAGCGCAATCGCCGCGGCGACGAGAGCCCCGAGCCGGGCGTCGACGACGAGGTCCTGGCCGGTGGCCACGGTGTTCGCGACCGTCAGGGAAGCCAGCAGGCCGATCGTGAGGCTGCCGGCGACGCGGGCGATGCGCGCGTTGGTGACCCACTTCTGCGGCACGAGATAGCCGAGCAGCTTCGTGAGGAACGCCGCCGCGCAGGCCACGAGGATCCAGAACCAGACGCTCATCGGGGAGCCTGCGCATCCGTCGAACCGGGTGCGTCGGGTGGACCGGGATAGGGGTCGACGTCGGGCTCGAGACCCTCGCCGGCCGGCCCGTGCCGAAAACCGAACCAGCCGATGGCCCCGGCGACGACAGCCGCCACGAGGATGGGCGCGCCCGGAAAAACGAACGGCACGGTCAGTACGGTGGCCAGCGCGCAGACCGCGGCGATCGCCCCGGCCTCCTTCGACCGCAGCCGCGGCCAGAGCAGCCCGAGGAACGCCGCGACCGCCGCACCGTCGAGGCCCCACTGTTTCGGGTCGCCCACGGCGTCGCCCGCGAGCGCCCCGATCAGGGTGAATATGTTCCACAGCACGAAGATGCCGAGACCGGCGACCCAGAACCCCCGCTTCTGCTCCACGAGCACGGTCTGTCCGGTGCTCGTGGCAAGCGATTCGTCGATGGTGACCTGGGCGGCGGCGAAGCGGCGCCAGCCACGAGGGTGCAGCAGGGCGTTCAACTGCATCCCATACACCGCGTTACGGATGCCGAGGAGCGCCGCCGCGCCGGCGGCTGCCGCACCGCTGCCGCCGCCGGCGATCACCCCGATGAACGCGAACTGGGAGCCTCCGGAGAACAGGAGCAGACTCAGCGCCGAGGTCTGCCAGATGTCGAGCCCCGACGACACCGACAGGGCGCCGAACGAGATGCCGTAGAGGCCGGTGGCCACCGCGATCGACAGGCCGACCCGCGCCCCGGGGGAGTGGCGGAGGGCGGTGGGCACCGTCCAATGCTAGGGGGTGCGGCCCCTGGGTCTGCGGGGTCCGGCGTCGGGAAAGCCCGGCGGGGGCCTAGCATTGACCGGTACCCAACGGAACGGAAGCACCCAGTTATGAGCGTCTGGCGCACCAAAAGCATTGAGGCCTCCATGGCCGACTCCCTCGAGAAGGGGCACAGCCTCAAGCGCACGCTGGGCACCTGGGACCTCATGATCATGGGCGTCGCGGTTGCCGTCGGTGCCGGGATCTTCTCGGTCGGTGCGAAGGCGGCCGGCAGCTACGCCGGGCCATCCGTCACCCTGGCGTTCCTCCTCGCCGCGGTCACCTGCGCGCTCGCCATCATGTGTTACGCGGAGTTCGCCTCGGCGGTTCCCGTGGCCGGCTCGGCGTACACCTTCACCTATGCGACCCTCGGCGAGCTGCTCGCCTGGATCATCGGCTGGGACCTGATCCTCGAGATGCTGACCGCCGCGGCCGTGATCGCCAAGTACTGGGGCATCTACCTGAGCGAGGTCTTCGAACTCTGGAACTGGGATGTCCCGGCCACGATCGCGGTCTTCGGACTGCAGGTCAGCTGGGGCGCATTCGTGATCGTCGCGATCTTCACCACTCTGCTGGTGCTGGGCACCAAGCTGTCGGCGCGAGTCGCCAGCATCTTCACCATCCTCAAGGTGGCGATCGTGGTGTTCGTGATCGTCGTGGGTGCCTTCTTCATCAACCCGAAGAACTACACGCCGTTCATCCCCGAGGCCGTGCCCTCCGCGGGCGGCGACGGCGACGTCTGGATGCAGTCCCTTTTCTCGTTCATGACCGGCGCCCAGCCGGCCCAGTACGGACTGTTCGGCCTGCTCGCCGGCGCCTCGTTGGTCTTCTTCGCGTTCATCGGCTTCGACGTGGTTGCCACCAGCGCCGAGGAGGTCAAAAACCCGCAGACGACCCTGCCGCGCGGCATCTTCGCCGGCCTGGCCATCGTCACGGTGCTGTACCTCGGCGTCAGCCTCGTGCTCACCGGCATGGTGCCGTACACCGTTCTCGCCGACGACCCCAATGCCTCACTCGCGACGGCGTTCATCTCGGTCGGCGCCGGCTGGGCTGCCCAGGTCATCTCGGTCGGCATCCTGGTGGGGCTCACCACCGTGATCATGGTGCTGCTCCTCGGCCTCTCCCGCGTGCTCTTCGCCATGAGCCGGGACGGCCTGCTGCCGCGCGGCCTGAGTGTCACCTCGTCCAAGCGCGGCACCCCCGCCCGGGTGCAGATCATCTCCGGCGCCGCGGTCGCCCTGATCGCCGGGTTCACCGACGTGGGCGTGCTCGAGGAAATGATCAACATCGGCACGCTGTCGGCCTTCGTGCTGGTCAGCATCGCCGTGGTCGTGCTGCGCAAGAAGCGCCCCGACCTGCCCCGGGCCTTCAAGGTGCCGTTCTCGCCCTTCCTGCCGATCCTGTCGGCCGCGCTCTGCTTCTGGCTGATGCTCAACCTCACAACGCTCACCTGGGTGCGCTTCGCGGTCTGGCTCGCGATCGGCATCGCGGTGTATTTCCTCTACGGCCGCCGTCACTCCGTCGTCGGTATCGAGGCCAAGCGCGTCTTCGACGAAACCCTCCGCGACGAGCTCCTCGCCGAGGAGAAGGCAGCGCTGGGCAAGTAGCGCGCTTTCGCGGTCCGGGGGCCGTCACTGGGGTGACCCCCAGCATCCATCGGGAAGGATGGAGCCATGCTGCACCGCCATCCCGTCCTGTCCCTGGTCACGCTCGCCTATCTGGCGTTCGTGGGCTGGGTGACGCTCGGGCCGCAGCCGCTCGACAGTGGGAACAATGAGCTGCTGCTCCGGGCGCTCCGATTCTTCGACCGGCACGACTCCACCGACTGGATCACCTACGGGCGGGTCGAATTCGCGGCCAACATCGCCATGTTCATCCCGATCGGCGTGTTTCTGCTGCTCCTGTTCGGACGCCGGTTCTGGTGGCTGGCGATCGTCGTGGCCGTCCTGCTCACCGGGTCAATCGAGTTTACGCAGCAGTTCCTGCCGACCCGGGTCCCGGATGCGCGCGATCTGGTCGCGAACGGGAGCGGCGCCGTGCTCGGTGTCATCGTCGGCCTCGTCCTCACGGCGTTCACACTGGTGCGCCGTGAGGAGCCCCGGTCGAAGCGGGTTGCGCCGACCTACAGCCGGTAGAGGCGCGCCTCCCAGGGACGCAGCCCCGGGTTCGACGACGGTGCGGCGGCATCCGTTGTGGCCGGATAGTTGGCCAGAATCAGATCGGCGCCGGAGACGTCCAACGGAAGCAGATCGGTGAATGGGGCATCGGATGCGTTCGCGACGACGAGCAGCGTCTCGTCACCCCGGCTGCGAGTGAAGGCGTAGAGCGCGTCGTGGTCGGGTTCGAGCAGGGTGAAATCGCCGAGGGCGACCACCTCGCTCTCATGCCGCAGCGCAATCAGACGCTGGTAGAAGCGGAACACACTCCGCTCGCTGGCGAGGTCGGCGGCCACGTTCACCGTGACGCTGTTCGGGTTCACGGCCAACCACGGGGTGCCGGTGCTGAAACCGGCCTGCGGCGAGGCATCCCACTGCATGGGCGTGCGCGCGTTGTCGCGGCCCATGGTCTGCACTCCGGCGAGCACGGTGCCGGGGTCCAAATCGAACTCCCCCACGGCCTCTCGGTAGTGATTGAGGGATTCGAGGTCACGGTAGTCGTCGATGGAGTCGAACCGCACGTTGGTCATGCCGATCTCCTCGCCCTGGTAGATGTAGGGCGTGCCGCGGTGCAGGTGCAACACCAGGGCCCACAGCGTCGCCGACTCGTAGCGCAAGGAGGTGTCGTTGCCGAAGCGCGACACCAATCGGGGCTGGTCGTGGTTGTTCAGGTAGAGGCTGTTCCAACCGGTCTCGGCCAGACCCTCCTGCCAGCGGGACAGGCTCTTCTTCAGCGCCGTCAGGCTGCGAGGCAGCACGTCGAACTTGTGCTCGCCCTGGTCGAGGCCCACATGCTCGAACTGGAAGATCATGTCAACCTCGCGCCGGGCCGGGTCGGTGAACAGCAGGGCGTCGTCGGTGCTCACGCCCGGCATCTCGCCGACGGTGAGGTGCCGCCCTCCGCGGCCGTCGAAGACCTCGCGGTGCATCTCCTGCAGGAACTCATGGATCTGCGCCCCCATCGGCGAGCCGCCGCCGGTGGCCGGAGCCGGTCCGTCGATCAGCTCGACCCTTTTGGCGATGAAGTTGATCACGTCCATCCGGAAGCCGTCGACGCCGCGGTCCAGCCACCAGTTCATCATCGCGTAGACGGCCTGACGCACCTCGGGGTTCTCCCAGTTGAGGTCGGGCTGCTGCTTGGCGAACAGGTGCAGGTAGTACTCGTCGGTGGCGGGATCGAGCGTCCAGGCCGGGCCGCTGAAGGCGCTGCCCCAGCCGTTCGGCGGGCCGCCGTCGGCCTGGGGCTGCCGCCACCAGTACCAGTCGCGCTTCGGGTTCGTCAGCGACGAGCGTGATTCCTGGAACCAGGCGTGCTCGTCGCTGGTGTGGTTCACCACCAGGTCCATCACGATCTTTATGCCGCGCTCGTGGGCCTCGGCCAGCAGCAGGTCGAACTCCGCCAAGCTGCCGAAGACCGGTTCGATGTCCTGGTAGTCGCTGATGTCGTAACCGTTGTCATGCTGTGGTGACGGGTAGATGGGGGAGAGCCAGACCGCGTCCACGCCGAGCTCGGCGAGGTAGTCGAGCTTCGAACGGATGCCGCCGAGGTCGCCGATCCCGTCGCCGTCCGAGTCCGCGAAGCTGCGCGGATACACCTGATAGACGACGGCACTGGTCCACCAGGAGGCGCCCGTCGCGGGGGTGGTCGTCCCAGACGTGGGTGCGGGTGTCGTCATTTGATCGATCCTCTCATTACGCCGGAGATAACCCAGCGCTGGGCAAAAATGTACACAATCAGCAGCGGGGCCATGGCCATCAGGTATGAGGCGAACGCGGCCGAGTAGTTGGTGTTGAACTGGCCCTGGAACACGAATTGGGAGAGTTGCAGGGTGCGTGCCGCCGGGTCGGAGAGCACGACGAGAGGCAGGATGAAGTCATTCCACGCCCAGACGCAGGTAAGGATGCCGACGGTCGCGTTCATCGGGGTCAACAAGGGGAAGATGATCTGCCAGTACACCCGCCAGGTGGTCGCCCCGTCGGTGTAGGCCGCCTCCTCCAGCTCGATCGGGATCGATTTGATGAACGCGACGTAAATGAAGACGTTGAGCGAGAGCCCGAACACCGCGTAGAGCAAGATCAACCCGACCTGGTTGTCCAGACCGAACAGGGCTGTCTCTTTCACGACCGGGAGCATGATGATCGGGAACGGGATGAAAATGGCGGACAGCAGGTAGAAGTAGACGCCCGTGAAGAACGGCTTGTGCAGGTTGCGGGCGATGGCGTACGCCACCAGCGAGTTCGTCAGCAGGGTGAGGATGACGGCGCCGACGGTGATCAGGGCCGTGTTCATCAGCGCTTGCGGGAATTTGGTCAGCGTCCAGGCATCGGCGAAGTTCTCCCAGTGGACGCTGGTGGGGAGCGCGAACCCGGTGCCGCCGAGCTGGTCGGGGGACTTCAGCGCGGTGATCACGGCGAAGTAGAGCGGCACCAGTACGGTGATCGCGCAGACCGCGATCAGCGCGGTGGCCCACCAGTTGATCCGGGTGCGGTTGGTGTTGATGCGCGGGACACCGCGCGGGTCACGGGCCGCCCGGGGGGATGCGGGTTCGATCGTGGCGGGGGAGTCGATGGTGATAGCCATTAGAAGTCGGCCTCCTTGCGCTGAAGAACTCGGAACTGCAGGAACGAGACGAGCATGATCACGATGACGAACAGCACCGCGTTGGCGGACTGGTAGGCGAACTCGCCGCCTTGGAAACCGCCCCGGAAGATGAGTAGGGTGATCGATTCGGTCGAGGTGCCCGGCCCGCCGGCGGTGAGGGCGACGATGTGGTCGAAGGTCTGCAGGAACCCCTTCAGGCTCAGCACCATGTTGATGGTGAAAAAGGCGCTGATCATGGGGAACGTGATCGACCGGAATTGCCGTCCCGGCGTGGCCCCGTCGATGGCGGATGCCTCGTAGAGCTCTTGAGGGATCGTCTGCAGACCGGCCAGGTAGAGGATGATCGCGAACGCGCAGGCCTGCCAGACCGCGAGGGCGACGATGGCCGTCCACGCCCAGTCCGGGTTGGTGAGGATGTTGTCACGGAACACCGGGACGTTCGACAGGATCCGGGGGAGCGAGTTGGCGAAGAAATACTGGAAGACGTACCCGACGACCAGGATCGCCAGCACGTAGGGGATGAAGAAGATGCCGCGAAAGGTGGACTGGAACGCGATCTTCGCGTTGAGTCCGACCGCGATGGCCAGCGAGATCACGTTGGTGAGGATGGTGGCGACGATGGCGAAGCCGAAGGTGAAGCCATATGCCTTCAGGACCCGGTCGTCCTGGAACAGGGCGATGAAGTTGCCGAACCCGACGAAGTCCCACGCGCCGAAGCCTGCGTAGTTGGTGAAGGAGAAGAAGATGCCGATGAGTACCGGGACGGTGTGCAGCAGCGCGAAGACGGCGACCGCGGGGACGACCATCCAGTAGAAGGCGCGCGGAGTGGCGCCGACGCGTCGCCGCGCCGTGCTCGGCCGCGACGCTCGGGGCGTCTGCTTCGGCCGGGGCCGGGTCAGGACGGAAGTAGCCATCAGTTAGTCTCCGCTTCGTGTCGAGGTGGTGCGTGACGCGACCTTGCGCCATTCGTTGTCGAGGGTGGCCAGCGCTTTCGCGCTGTTCTCGTCGGTCAGGAACTGCTGAACGATGGGCCCGAGCGGGATGCTCGCCGGGATCTGGTGATCGACGAAACCGGTGATCCGGCCGGCCTGGAAGTACGGTTGCAGTTCCGCCAGGGCCGGGTTGGTGTTCTCGGCCGCGTCCCGGGCCGTCGAGAACATGTTCTGTGAGGCTGCGAAGGAGTTGAGCACCTCCTCCTGAAAGAGGAAGTCCACGAAAAGTCGGGCTTCGGCAAGGCGCGGTGTGTCGCGGCCGATGGCAATGGCCACGTCGACACCGGAGACAAGCTCGATGTCGGCCGGGTCATCCGTCACCGGGTAGGGGAAACCGCCGACGCTGATGTCGGGGTTGTTGGCCAGGATCGGGCTGAGGGCCCAGATCCCCTGCATCAGCATGGCCGATTCGCCGTTCGCGAAAGCCAGGTTGCCGTCTTCGTACGTGCGGCCGAGGTAGCCGTCCTGCGCGTAGGAATACAGCGTCTGCAGCTTCTCGAACGTCTCGTCGTAGTTCTTCGCGAACGAGACGGCCGAGTCGGGACCCACCTCCTCACCCTCCGCGCGGAGATCGGAGAAGAAATCGTCGCCGCCGAGTTGGGCGCCGATACCGTTCAGGGAGGATTGCACCGTCCATGCGTCGGCCGCGGTGCCGAAGAACGGGGCGATACCGGCCGCCTGGAGCGTCTCGCAGGCGGCGACCAGCTCGTCCCAGGTGGTGGGAATCTCGATGCCCTGCGCGGCGAAGATGTCACGGTTGTAGAGCACGCCGTTGCCGTTGTTCGCGAAGCCGAGGGCATTCACCTCGTTCTCGTAGGAGCCGAGAGCGCCGACGATGTCCTGAACGGCCGGGTTGATCCGGTCGAGAACGGGGTCGCCGCTGAAGTCGTGGAAGACACCGGCCCGCGCCAGCTGGCCGAAGTTCCCCGATCCGTTCAGACTGATCACATCGGGCACCTTGTTCTTGACCAGCAGGGTGCGGATGGCGGTGTCCGCATCGGGGACGGCGTTCTGGGTCACCCGGATGCCGGGATTCTCGGCCTCGAAATCGGCGATGATGCCGTCGAAGTCCGCGATGGCCTCGGACTTGAACTGGAAGAAATCGAGGGTGACGACGTCGCTCTGATCCGGGGCGCAGCCGCTGAGGGCGCCGAGCCCGAGCGTACCGGCCAGGAGAAGTGCCGCGGATCGCCGGAGCGTCCGCACCCTCCTCGACCGGTGGCGTCGCCGGGCGGGTGTCTGGTACGTCGTCGTATCCGTCATTGCGGGACTCCTTAGGCCGTCATGTCGCTGCATAAATCTTTCTACGGCAAAAAGAATAGGACGTCAACTCAGGGAATCTACCGCTGTCGTGGGGTGAAGAGTTCGCCAGGGCCAGAGCATTCATGCCACTATGGAATAAATGGCACCTCAGGGGGCGGATATGACCACGGATGCGGCGTCGACAGTGAGCGAGACCTCCCGGGAACTCGCGCGAGCCGTGCTCATCCACGGCCCGATCTCCCGCAGCGACCTCGGCCGTCGCCTGGGACTGTCACCGGCCAGCCTGACGCGGTTGAGCAAACCGTTCCTCGATTGTGGCCTGTTCGTCGAGGGCAGCGAAGACCGCGACGGGACCGTCGGGCGCCCGGCCCGGCCCTTGGACGTCCGGGTGGATGCCAGTCGGTTCGTCGGCGTGAAACTCACCGGCGACGACGTCTTCGCCGTGCTCACCGACCTGCGAGCCAACGAGGTGGGTTCGGCCCGGCGGGAGCTCGCCGATCACACTGTCGGGCACGTTGTGGCCCGGATCGACGAGGTCGTGCGCGAGCTCGGCGGCCCGGACGGGCTGTCGGCGCTCGGCGTCTGCGTGGGTGGGCATGTCACCGACGCCCGGGTCGTGACCCGGGCGCCGTTCCTGGGCTGGCACGACGTGGACCTGGCCACGCGGCTCGAGCGACTGCTCGGAATTCCGGTCACGATCGAGAACGATGTCGTCGCGCTCACCTCAGCCGAGCAGTGGTTCGGAGCGGTCCGGGGTGCCCCGACCTTCGCGGTTCTGACCATCGGCGTCGGCGTCGGCTACGGACTGGTCGTCAACGACCAGGTGATCGTGACGGCCGACAGCGGCCTGGGCCTCGGTGGGCACATCCCGCTCGACCCGAACGGGCCGCTCTGCCCGGAAGGACACCGCGGCTGCTCGCAGGCAATGCTCACGAGCCAGAGCGTTTCTGCCCAGGTCAGCGTGGCCCTCGGCCGCGAGGTCGACTACGACGAGGTGCTCCGGCTCGCGGTGGAGGGGAACCGGGCTGCGGCATCCGTCGTCACCACCACCGGTCGCGGACTGGGCCGGTTGATCGCGGTGATCGCCAATATCGGGATGCTCGACACGATCGTGCTCTCCGGGGAGGGGATCGCACTGTGGGCGCTGGCATCCGAGGAGGTCATCGCCGCTGCCCGAGCCGACCGCGACCCGGATGCGACACCGCTGACAATCGTCGTCGACGACAGCGGGGTCTCCTCCTGGGCCCGCGGGGCCGCGGCTGTTGCCATCCAGCGCTCGCTCGGCCGATTGGCCGCTGCCGCCAGCGAATAGAATCGTCCATGCGCGCTGCGCGCTACGCGCCGCGCGAGTGGGAGGCTGCACATGCAATTCGGGATCTTCACCGTCGGTGACCTGACGGTCAACCCCACGACGGGCCACACCCCCACCGAGCACGAGCGGATCACGGCCATGGTCGCCATCGCCGAGAAGGCCGAAGAGGTCGGCCTCGACGTCTTCGCCGCCGGCGAGCACCACAACCCGCCCTTCGTGCCCTCGTCGCCGACGACGCTGCTCGGCTACATCGCCGCGAAGACCGAGCGCATCACCCTCTCCACGGCCACGACATTGATCACGACGAACGACCCGGTCAAGATCGCCGAAGACTTCGCCATGCTCCAGCACCTCTCCGGCGGGCGGGTCGACCTGATGCTCGGTCGCGGCAACACCGGCCCGGTCTACCCGTGGTTCGGCCAGGACGTGCGCCAGGGCATCCCGCTGGCGCTGGAGAACTACGCGTTGCTGCGCCGGTTGTGGCGCGAGGACGTCGTGGACTGGGAGGGCCAGTTCCGCACCCCGCTGCAGGGGTTCCAGTCGACGCCGCGCCCGCTCGACGAGGTGCCGCCGTTCGTCTGGCACGCCAGCATCCGCAGCCCGGAGATCGCCGAGCAGGCCGCGTTCTACGGTGACGGCTTCTTCGCCAACAACATCTTTTGGCCCAGGGAGCACTACCTCAAGCTGATCGGGCTCTACCGGGCCCGGTTCGAGCACTACGGCCACGGTCGAGCCGACCAGGCCATCGTGGGCCTCGGCGGGCAGGTCTTCATGCGCACGAACTCGCAGGACGCCGTCGACGAATTCCGGCCCTACTTCGACAACGCCCCGGTCTACGGCCACGGCCCGAGCCTTGAGGAGTTCACCGAGCAGACGCCGCTGACCGTCGGCAGCCCGCAGCAGATCATCGACCGCTACGCCGGTATGCGCGACTACTTCGGCGACTATCAGCGTCAGCTCTTCCTGATCGACCACGCCGGACTGCCGTTGAAAACCGTGCTCGATCAGCTCGACATCCTCGGCGGCGAGGTGGTGCCCGTGCTCCGCACGGAGCTGGCCGTGGACCGGCCCGCCCACGTTCCCGACGCACCCACGCACGCGTCGCTGAAGGCCGACGCCGCGATAGGTCGGCTCGCGGCATCCGTCGCCCGCCCGTGACCTCTCCCCGGGAAGCAGGCACCATGGCCATCGCGCCGCCTCAGCCATCAATGGATGCCCGCCGCGCCTTTTTCGACGCCCGTCCCGCCGCGTCCGTGGCGGTCGACCTCTCGGTGCGAATCGGAAGCCTCACCCTCGCCAACCCGGTCATGCCGGCCTCGGGCTGCTTCGGGCCCTCGCTGGGACGCTTGATCCCGGTCGCCGAGCTTGGCGCCGTGGTCACCAAGACCGTGTTCGGCACCCCGCGCGGCGGCAACGCGGCGCACCGGGTGACCGAGCTCCGGGCCGGGATGGTCAACAGCGTCGGCATCCCGAGCCGCGGGGCCGCCGGCTACCTGGCGTCGCAACATCCGCTCTACCTGGCGCTCGGCGTGCCCGTGATTGTCAGCGTCGGCGGCCACCGTTCGAGCGAGTACGCCCCCGTCGTGCAGGGCCTGCGGGGCGCGGGCGACGCCTACGAGCTCAACGTTTCCTGTCCGAACCTCGACCGCCACGGCACCGACATCGGCTCCGATCCGGACGCCATCGGGAAGGTCGTGCATGCTGTGCGCCTGGAGACCGACAAGCCCCTGATCGTCAAGCTGCCGGTGCTCGTCTCCTCGATCGCGGACTGTGCCCAGGCCGCTGAGGCGGCCGGCGCCGATGCCGTCTGCGTGGCCAACTCGATCCCGGCGCTGCCGCTCACGGCCGCTACGCGAAGCCCCATTCTCGGCAACGTGATCGGCGGTCTGTCCGGCCCGAATATTCGCCCGATCGTGCTGCGCTTGGTCTGGGTGGCCTCCCGAGCGGTCGACATCCCGGTGGTCGCCTGCGGCGGGATCGAAACCGCGGACGACGCCCTCGACTACTTCTCGGTCGGCGCCCGGGCCGTGCAGGTCGGCACGGCCAGCTTCGGACGCCCGTTCGCCATGGTCGAAATCGTTCGCGCCCTGCAGGAGCGATGCGAGGGCGTCGCCGCGGCCGACATCACCGAACTGATCGAATTGTGGAGCGCCCGATGACCGTCACGACCGCCCTCGCCGCCCTCGCCGCCCTGCGCCGCCAGCAGGAGTTCGCCGCGGCCGACGAGGCCGCGCTGGACGGCCTCATCGCGGTGCGCCCGCCCGAACGGATGCCTCGGCCCGACCCGGTCTGGGACGACGCCCGCGTTCTCGTGCACGAGGTCGTGGGAGAGCGGTACCGCCGGCTCGTGCTGGCCACCGACACCATTGCGACGACCGCCCTTGCCGGACAGTTCCTGATGATCACCGTGCCCCCCACCGGCGGGGAGCGCATCCTGCTCCCACGCCCGATGGCCATCCACCGCCGCCACCCCGACGAGGGCACCGTGGAGGTCATCTACGGCTCAGCCGGCCGCGGCACCACCGCGCTCACCGACGTACTCGTGGGCCAGAGCCTCCTGGTCACCGGCCCGCTGGGCCGCGGCTTCGAGTTCCCGGATGCCGCCCTCCCGACGAAGACTCGTCCAGAGGCGCCCCGCACGGCCCTGATGATCGGCCGCGGTGTCGGCGTCTGCGCCATCATGGGCTCGGTCGAAGACGCCGCCCGGCTCGGCATCGCCGCCACCGTCGTGCTCAGCGGGAGGTCGCCGGCCAACCTGATCGGCCTGGCCGACTGCGCCGAGCTGGGCGCCACGGTCATCCCCGTCACCGACGACGACGGCTCGAGCGCGCTGCCGGCGCTTGGCGAACGGCTGCGTGGGTTTTTCGACTGGGCCCCGCCCGACGTCATCCTCGTCTGCGGCGCCGGCGTTCTCGCCCGCCTCGCCGCCGATCTCGGCGCCGAGTGGGGCGCGCCGGTGCAGGTCTCGCTGGAGGCTCACATGGCCTGCGGCCTCGGCTACTGCCACGGATGCGCCGCGCCCGTCGCCACGGATCCCGCCGTCGAGGGCCCGCTGGTGTGCGTCGATGGCCCGGTGTTCGACGCCGTGCTGCCGGGCCGGGCCGCGGCCGGGCGCGGGAAACCAGCAGGCTGAACGTCTTCTGTTAGGCTTGAGGAGGCTCATCTTCGGACTGGCCACGCAGAATCACGCTCAGTACGGAGCAGACCGGCAGCGCGCTGGTCCTCGGTGGTGGTTTCCCAACTTGCCGGCAACATCCGCAGTTGGTGAATTTCTACTGGTGGCCAGCTCTCGCGCCCTTCTTCTCCGCGTCCAGCTCGCGCGCCATACGGGCAACCGAGTCTTCATCGCCAGAATGGCGAGAAGCAAAAACCAAAGGAGAGAACCCCCATATGGAGGGTCCAGAAATCACGTTCGCCGAAACCGTCATCGATAACGGTAAGTACGGCACACGCACCATCCGTTTCGAAACCGGGCGTCTCGCCCAGCAGGCGCAGGGCTCTGCTGCCGCCTACATCGACGAAGAGACCATGCTTCTCTCCGCCACGAGCGCCAGCAAGCAGCCGAAGGAGAACTTCGACTTCTTCCCCCTCACCATTGACGTCGAAGAGCGCATGTACGCCGCCGGACGCATCCCGGGCAGCTTCTTCCGTCGCGAAGGTCGCCCGTCGACCGAGGCCATCCTCACCTGCCGTCTGATCGACCGGCCGCTGCGCCCGTCCTTCGTCGACGGACTCCGCAACGAGATCCAGGTTGTCGTCACCGTTCTGGCCATCGCGCCGGATGAGTACTACGACGTGCTCGCGATCAACGCGGCCTCGATGTCGACCCAGCTCGCCGGCCTCCCCTTCTCGGGCCCGATCGGTGGCGTTCGCGTCGCCCTCATCCCCGACGAGAACGGCTCCGGCCAGTGGGTTGCCTTCCCGAAGCACTCGCAGATCGTCGACGCCGTGTTCAGCATGGTCGTCGCCGGTCGCGTGG
Organism: Cryobacterium sp. TMT2-18-2; assembly: GCF_004402245.1. Classification (NCBI taxonomy): domain Bacteria; kingdom Bacillati; phylum Actinomycetota; class Actinomycetes; order Micrococcales; family Microbacteriaceae; genus Cryobacterium; species Cryobacterium sp. TMT2-18-2. The sequence goes on along the minus strand of NZ_SOFU01000037.1, from coordinate 91,301 downwards.
TGACCGACGCCAACGGCGCGCAGGACGTCGCGATCATGATGATCGAGGCCGAAGCCACCGACAACGCCTGGGACCTCATCACGGGCGGCGCCATCAAGCCGAACGAAGAGGTCATCGCCGAGGGCATCGAAGCCTCGAAGCCCTTCATCAAGCAGCTCATCGAGGCACAGCAGAAGGTTGCCGCCTCGGCCGCCAAGCCGACCGGCGCCTACCCGGTGTTCCCGTCCTACCAGCCGGCCACCTACGACGCCGTCGCCGCTCTCGCGTACGACCAGTTGAAGGCCGTCTACCAGATCGCCGACAAGATCGAGCGCCAGAATGCGGATGACGCGCTCAAAGCATCCGTCAAGGAGGCCATCGCGGCCAAGGTCGCCGCCGGCGAACTCGACGCCAGCGCGAACAACCAGGTTTCCGCCGCGTACAAGTCGGTCACCAAGCTCGTCGTGCGCTCACGCGTTCTCAACGAGGGCATCCGCATCGACGGCCGTGGGCTCGCGGACATCCGCCCGCTCGACGCCGAGGTTGCCATCATCCCGCGCGTGCACGGTTCCGCGATCTTCCAGCGCGGCGAGACCCAGATCCTGGGTGTCACCACGCTGAACATGCTCAAGCTCGAGCAGACGATCGACTCCTTGAGCCCGGTCACCAAGAAGCGCTACATGCACAACTACAACTTCCCGCCCTACTCGACCGGCGAAACCGGCCGCGTCGGAACGCCGAAGCGCCGCGAGATCGGCCACGGAGCGCTCGCTGAGCGTGCCCTGGTCCCCGTGCTGCCGACGCGCGAGGAATTCCCCTACGCCATCCGTCAGGTCTCCGAGGCGCTCAGCTCCAACGGATCCACCTCGATGGGTTCCGTCTGTGCCTCGACCCTGTCACTGCTCAACGCCGGTGTGCCGCTGCGCGCACCCGTCGCCGGCATCGCCATGGGCCTCATCTCCGACACCGTTGACGGCAAGACCCGCTACGCGGCTCTCACCGACATCCTCGGCGCCGAAGATGCCCTCGGTGACATGGACTTCAAGGTCGCCGGCACGAGCGAGTTCGTCACCGCGATCCAGCTCGACACGAAGCTCGACGGCATCCCGGCATCCGTTCTCGCCGGCGCGCTCACCCAGGCCAAGGACGCTCGCGCGACCATCCTGGCCGTACTGAACGCCGCCATCGACCGTCCCGACGAGATGGCACCGACCGCGCCCCGCGTGATCAGCGTCCAGATCCCGGTCGACAAGATCGGCGAGCTGATCGGCCCGAAGGGCAAGATGATCAACTCGATCCAGGACCAGACCGGTGCCGACATTTCCATCGAGGAAGACGGCACGGTGTACATCGGCGCCGTTGACGGACCGTCGGCCGAGGCCGCTCGCGCCATGGTCAACGCCGTCGCGAACCCGACCAACCCGGAGATCGGCGAGCAGTTCCTCGGAACCGTCGTCAAGATCGCCGCGTTCGGCGCATTCGTCTCCCTGCTCCCCGGCAAGGACGGCCTGCTGCACATCAGTGAGGTGCGCAAGCTCGCCGGTGGCAAGCGGGTTGAGAACGTCGAAGACGTGCTCGGCGTGGGCCAGAAGGTCCTCGTGGAGATCACCAAGATTGACGACCGTGGCAAGCTCTCGCTCGCCCCGGTCCTCGACGAGTCGGCTGAGGCCGGCACCGAGGACGCACCGGTTCCGACCGAGGCGTAGTCCGCTGGGTCTACCGACAACCTCTCGCCAGGTTAGTCGGCTAGACGGAAAGCCCGTCCTGCTCCGGCAGGGCGGGCTTTTTGCAACCCGCGGTGCCGGCGGTCGAGCGTTCGGTGGTCGAGCGTTCGGTGGTCGAGCCGGTCGAGACCCGGTGCGCCAATCTCGAGAGTCGCTGCGGCATCCGCCCCCGTCGCTGACTGCGCAGAATCCCGTGAAACGCCGTTCGAACGGCCACCGGATGCGGCGTTTCGTGAATTCCTCCGACGATACGTAGCCGACGGAGTCCTCCGGGCGGGCCTCGCGCGACTCCGGTTCCTCCGCGGTGACTCCTAGCCCGCCGCGCAGCTGTCTCCGGCACCGTGCACGGTGGTGTGGTGTGGTGTGGTGTGGCGTGTCGGTCAGACCCGTTTGCCACAGAAACGCATCTATTTGAAAGTATTACAAGTTAGCGATATGATCAAACTGTGTCAGCGACCGGACTACCCATGGCCCAATTGAAGTCTGACCTCTTCAAAGCTCTCGGGCATCCGTTGCGGGTGCAGGTTCTGGAACAGCTGGTCGGCGGGGAACGCTCGGTCGGCAGCCTCGCCGAGGTGCTCGGCGCCGAACTGTCGAACCTGTCCCAGCAGCTGGGGGTCCTGCGCCGCGCCGGCGTAGTCGCCACCCGACGAGAGGGCAACACCATCTTCTATGGACTGCGGGACCCGGGTGTCGCCGAGCTCCTGGCCATCTCCAAACGGATGCTCGTCACCAGCCTTGAGGACTCCCACGCCCTGCTCCGCACCATCGAGCAGGGCTCGCCGTAGTCCGAGCCCTGGGCCCTGCTCCGGCCCCGACGACACCGGGCGCTAGCGTACGCGCCGCTAGAGGTCGTTGCCGGCGTAGGACTGGTTGAAGCTCTTGTTCACGAGGGGGAAGTCCGGCACGATCGTCTCGGACAGGGCCACCGGCAGCGCGGGCCAATTGAAGTAGGACGGGTCGACGACCTTCAGCCGCGTGACGGTGCCGTCTGGCCCCAGTTCGACCCGGTGGCAGATGGTTCCGCGCCAGCCCTCGACGAGGGCAAGGCCGCTCGCCGCATCCGTCGTCGCCGCATCCGTCGTCGTCACCGCCGGAGACGACGCCGCGGCCGCACCGCCACGGTGTGCGCCCAGTCGGGCGATGAGGTCGATCGCCACCGCAATGGACACCTCGAACTCGCCCGCGCGCACCCGGTAGCGGCTGAGCACGTCGCCGCCGGTGTCGGTGACCACATGGAAGTGCTCACCCAGATCGACGAAGGGATGGTCGCGGCGGGCGTCGGCGTCGACGCCGGATGCCCGCGCCACATAGCCCAGCGTGCCCATGGCCTCGGCCTGGCTGGTGGGCAGCGGGGCCGTGCCAGTGAACCGGTCCCGCACGATCGCGTGCCCGAGGGTGATCGCGATGATCTCCTGAACGTCGGCTGCGACGCCGCGGAGGGCGGCGGAATCCGGCAGAGCGAGAACCCGTACCCCGCCCACGGACAGCGCCCCGCGCAGGAAGCGGTGGCCGGTGACGGTCTTGTTGATACGCAGTAGTGTTTCGCGGAGCCGCTGAGTGTGCGAGTTCACGACGCCGAACCCCACGTCGTTGGCCAGCGAACCGAGGTCGGAGACGTGGTTGTAGAGGCGTTCGAGTTCGAGCAGCAGGGCGCGCAGCAGGCGGTCGGGCTCGGAGATCTCGATGCCGGAGGCCGCCTCGATCGCCATCGTGTAGGCCAGCGTGTGGCCGATGACGGTGTCGCCGGCGATCTGCTCGGCCATCTCGATGCCATCCGCAGGCAGACGACCCTCGAAGAGCCGCTCGACGCCGCGGTGCATGTACCACTGGCGGGCTTCCATCCGCACGATAGTCTCGCCGACCACGGAGAAACGGAAGTGGCCGGGGTCGATGATTCCGGCGTGGATGGGGCCTACGGCGATCTCGTAGACCCCGGGGCCCTCGACCTCCACGAACGGGAACGACTCGACGTCGGGTTCGAATTCGGGGGTGGCCGTGGCGTCCTTCCGCATCGGGTACCAGCCGCGGGGCCAGTGGCCGTGGCGCACCAACCGGTGGGGTTGAGGGTGGTTCGCCGGCCGCACGCCGAACAGGTCGCGGGTGCCGCGCTCGAAGTTGCCGGCCGGGAACGAGAGGTCGGCCAGACTCGGAATCCAGGCGTCGTCATAGGGGACGGGCACGATGAGGTCGATCTGGCGCCGGGGGAAGACGGCGACGAAGGAGTAGACCACGCGCAGCCGGTCGCCGTCGTCGTGGCATGCGACCAGCGCGAGCCGGTTTCCATCGGTCAGCAAGGCGGCGGCTTCGCCCCGGAGTTCGTCGCGGGTGAGCGTGCGCACCTCCGGGGTTGCGGCTCGAACCGGATTCGGGGTCGTCATTGGATTCCTCCCAGAACCTCGGCTGCACGCGTCAGGAGTGTGCCGACCGGGTCCGCTATGAAGGCCACCACCGCGGTGGTGCCCAGGGCGAGGATCAGCGGCAGCATCGGCCCGTGCCCCGATCGGTCCGGCACGAGGGGGTCGTCCGGGTGCGGCGCGGCGTCCGCCAGGGTGACGGATGCGCTCGGAATGGAGACCGGGACGGCTCCGGTGACGGATGCCGCGGCCCCCGCAGCCGGGACGGCCGCAGCCGGGACAGCCGGGACGGCCGGGACGGCCGTGGCCGCAGGCGCCCCGATCGTCATGGCCACCGTCAACCGGGTGAGGCTGGCGAAGATGACGAGCAGCAGTACCAGGGCGATGCCGACCACCACGCCCAGGCCGGTGGAAAAGCCGGCCACGATGATGCCGACCTCGGAAAAGAAGATGCTGAACGGGGGGAACCCGATCAGAGCGGCCATAGCGATCAGCCAGGGCACGGCCAGCCCCGGCCGCCGCACGAGCAGGGCGCGCACGTCGTCGATCTTCGGGGTGCCCTCGACCTCGAGGATGCGGCCCGAGATCACGAACAGGGTGGCCTTGGTCAGCCCGTGGCCGAGCACGTACAGCAGCACGGCCGGCAGGGCCGCCGCGCCGATGGCCGCGCCGATGGCCATCATTCCCATGTGCTCGATGCTGGAGTAGGCCAGCATCCGTTTGAAGTCGCGCTGGCGGATCAGGAGTGCCGCCGCTACGAAGAGGGAGAGCAACCCGCCGACGCTGAGCATGATGCGCAGGAAGTCCGGCCCGATCACGGCGTCGGTGATGGTCTGGATGCGCAGGATCGCGTAGAGGGCGACCGCGAGCAGGACGCCGGACATGAGCCCGGAGACGGGTGCCGGCGCCTGGCTGTGCGCGTCGGGCAGCCAGCTATGCATGGGGGCGAGCCCGGCCTTGGTGGCGAAGCCGAGCACGGCGAGGGCGCCGCCGGCGCGGATCAGCGCGGGGTCGAGTGGCAGGCCGGCCTGGCTGAGCACGAGCCAGGACAGGGTTGCCTCGCCCGTGCCGCGCGAGGCGGCATAGATGAGCACGATGCCGAGCAGGGCGATGGCCACGCCGACGGAGCCGAGGATGACGTACTTCCAGGCGGCTTCCAGCGATCGAGGGGTGCGGTGGTGGCCGACCAGGAAGGCCGTGGCGATGGTGGTGGCCTCGACGGCGGCCCACATCAGGCCGATGTTGTCGGCGAGCACCGCGAGGCTCATCGCGGCCAGGAAGATCGAGATCAGGGCGTCGTAGGAGCCGGCGAACCGCGCGGGCTCGGCCGTGGCGTGGCCGAGCCCTCCCCAGGTGGAGACGAGCCCGACGGCGCCGACCACGGTGAGCATGTAGGCGCTCAGCGCGTCCGCGCGGAGCAGCCCGCCGCCCAGTGTGGGAACTTCGTCCGCGAGCACGACGCTCACCAGGAGCAGGCCCGAGATGAGCACGGCGACGCTGGAGGCGATGGGGCTGAGCCGGCGCAGCGCGGGGGAGGGCACGCCGAGGCTCAGTACGGCGAGGAGGGCCGGAATGGCCAGAGGGGTCCAGAGGGCGAATGACATCAGTCGTGCAACTTTCTGAGCTGATCGATCTCGGTGTTGCCGAACTTGGTGCGCATACGGCCGGCGAAGACGTAGAGGATGACGACGACCAGTAGCACGTCGAGGGAGATGCCGAGCTCGAGGAACAGCGGCACACCACCCGAGGTCAGGAACGCAACGGTGGCGATGCCGTTGTCGAGCACGAGGAAGCCGATCAGCTGTGACCCGGCCTGCCGGCGGGTGACCAGCAGCAGGAAACCGATCAGCACCATGGCCAGGCCGATCGGAGCCGCGTGGGCCGAGATGCTGATGTCGCCGGCGAGCACCCGACTGGCCACGACGTAGCTGAGGATGGTCAGAAGAGCCACGGTCAGCAGGGCCGCCGTCGGGTTGAGGCGCGGCGCCTCATCCGTTCGCGTGGTGGCGTGGGTCTCGCGGGCGAGCACCCACGGCAGGCCCATACCCTTGACCAGCAGCACGAGCAACGAGACCAGGATCACCTCGACCTCGCCCTCCTCCAGGCCGATCACGGCGACCAGCGCGGCCAGCGCGAAGCCCTGCACGCTGAGCAGCCGGATCGACGCCAGCAGCGAGTGCCGCCAGACCATCAGGGCGCTGGTGAGCAGCAGGGTCCCGGTGCAGAGACCGATCAGCTGCGGGTAAATGGTGGTGAACACGGATGCTCCTAAGCGACCAGGTAGGAAGCGGTGACGGCCAGCAGGCCCAGGGCGAACGACCCCGCCAGCAGCTCGGGAACGCGGAACAGGCGCGCCTTGGCCAGGAAGACCTCACCCACGCTGAGCACAACGCCCAGCAGCAGGATTTTCACGGTGACGGTGCCCACGCCGACTATCACGCCGGGCACCGAGAAGTCGGTCATGATTCCCCACGGCACGATCAGGTTGCTGAGCAGGCCGAGCAGGGCGGCCAGCTTGAGCCAGGAGCCGAGTTCGAGCCAGACCAGATCGCGGCCGGAGGCCTCGAGCACCATGGCCTCGTGCAGCATGGTCACTTCGAGGTGGGTCGACGGGTTGTCGACCGGCAGACGGCTGGTCTCGGCCATGATGGCGATGGCCAGGGCGACCATGGCCAGCAGGCTGACCGGGGAGATGATCACGGCCGGATTCAGGAGCCGGGTCTCCACGATCAGCGAGAGGGTGGAGGTGCCGGCCGGGATGGAGAGCGCGTAGACCGCGAGCAGCAGGGTCGGCTCGACCAGAGCGGCGACGGTCATGTGACGGCTGGAACCCATTCCGCCGAACGCGGTGCCGGCGTCGAGGCCGACCAGGGCCAGAGCCACCACGCCGATCAGCATGATGGAGACGATCACGAACAGGTCGCTGGGGATGAGCGGCAGCGGCAGGGTGCCGACCAGCGGCAGGAGTGCGCAGAGCAGCAGGCTGGAGACCAGGAGGGTGACCGGACCGGCCGCGAGCATCCAGCTGCTGTCGGCGGCGCGGACCGGGTTCTTCGCCAGGAGCTTGCGCACATCGCGCCACGGCTGCCAGATGCCGGAACCGGCCCGGCCCTCGAGGAGGGCCCGCACCTGGCGGATCACGCCGATCAGGAGGGGGGCGAGGAACACGAACAGCGCCAGCTGGACCAGGGCGATGATGATCGCCGCGGCGCCGGTCACAGGGACACCACGATCAGAACGCAAAGCAGGGCGACGAAGGAATAGGACAGGTAGCGATGGATGCTGCCGTTCTGCGCCCGTCGGGCCAGAATGCCGAAGCGTTGCATGAGGTTCAGCACCGGGCGGTAGAGCCGGGTCTCGACCACGTCGGACACGGTCTGTTCCACGTGCACGCGTTCCACCAGGTAGCGGGATTCACCCACGTGGGTGACCTCCACGTCGCGGGTGGGCCGGAGCACGTCGTCGAAGACGCGCACCAGCGGCTCGGCATACGAGGTGGCCGTGTACTGCATCCGCGGCCGCAGCCGTGACCCGCCGCCGGCCCAGGGGAGCGGCGAGGTGCGGGTGGGGTGTCGCCGGGCGGAAACGAACAGCGTGATCAGCACGGGCACGAGCAGCAGGGCGGCCAGCACGACGAAGGTGGTGGGGTCGAGTACGGCGTCGATGCCGCGGGCGTCCACGCCGGCGAGGCCGATGGTGCGCACGTCGGGGGTGAACGCCGGGCCCACAGCCGAGCCGATGGCCACGGCGAGCGGGCCGGGTATCAGGCCGAGCCCGACCACGAGGAGGGCGCCGAGCACGAGCGGGATGCGCATGATGACGGGCACCTCGACGGCCAGTGCGGCCTTCCGGGAGCGCGGGCGGGCCAGGAAGGCGATCCCGTAGGCCTTGACGAAGGTGAGCAGGGCCAGCCCGGCGGTCAGGGCGATCACGGCGACCGCGAGTGGCATGGCCACGGATGCCGCGACGGAGACGACCTCCCCGTCGACCCGAGAACCGTGGATCAGAGCCTGCAGCAGCATCCACTCGGCGACGAACCCGCTCGTGACGGGCAGGGCTGCGGCGCCCATGGCGGCCCCGCCGAACGCGGCGGCGGTCCAGGGCATCCGGCTGCCGAGGCCGCCGAGCCGGTCGAGGTTCATCTCGCCGGCCGCGCGGGCCACGGCCCCGGCCCCGAGGAACAGGGTGGACTTGAACGCGGCGTGGCTGAGCATCAGCAGCAGGGCGGCGACAAGGGCCGCGTCGGCCGCGGCCGCGGCGTTGTCGGCGCGCAGCAAAACGGATGCCCCGAGCCCCAGGAACACCAGCCCCATGTTCTCGGTCGTGGAGTAGGCCAGCAGCACCTTGAGGTTGCTCGCCACGGAGGCCTGCAGAATCCCGTAGAGCGCGGACACCCCGCCGAGCACCATGATCAGCACTCCCCACCAGGCCGGGCCGTTCGGCAGCAGCCGCACGACGACGAGGAGGGCGCCGTAGACGCCGATGTTGACCATCGCGCCGCTCATCGCGGCGGCGACGTGGCCGGGGGCCTCGGGCAGCACCCGCGGAACCCAGACGTGCAGGGGCACGAGCTCCGCCTTGCCACCGAAGCCGAGCAGCAGCAGCAGGAACGCCACGCTGGCCTGCCAGGTGAAGGGATCGATGGTGGCGAGGTCGGCGAAGCCGGTGCCGCCGGCCAGACCGGCGAGCATGGCGAAGCCGGCCAGCACGAAGAAGAAGCTCAGCTGCGACATCGCCGAGTACCAGACCAGGGCGGAGGCGACCGTGCCGCGGGTGGCGTGGTGGGCCAGCAGCAGCGCCGTGGAGCCGAGCGTCATGATCTCCCAGAACAGCAGGAACGACACCACATCGGTTGCGGCCGGCACCAGCTGCATGCCGGAGAGGAACACGGCCATCGACAGCCACGAGGTGCGCGAGGCCGAGGCCACGCGGGCGGAGCCGATCCCGAACAGGGAGGCGAGCACGCCGACGACGGAGACGACCACCATCACCAGTCCGCCGAGGCGGTCGGGGGAGAGCACGAGCGGGTCCATCGGCAGGGCGGTGGGGATGCTCAGCGACCCGGTGCCGCCGGAGAGCGCGATCGCACCGGTGACGACGCCGGCCACGGCGAGCAGGGTGCAGACGGATCCGCTGACCCGCGAGCGCCAGGACGTGGGTGTGAGCAGGGCCGCGGCGACGGCGACCACGAGCAGCAGGGCTTGGCCGATCATGCCGGCTTCGAGGGCGGTCATCGACCGGTCATCCGGCGCAGTGCTTCGACGATGACGGCCGGCTCGGGCGGGTTGCCCGGCACGGACAGGTCGACGTGCACGAAGTCCGACACCGGCCCGGCCACGCCGTAACCTTCGGCGAAGACACCGCCGGTGATGGCGCAGTCGCCGACCGCGATCACGAAGCGGGGGGTCGGCGTGGCGTCAATGGTTCGGCGCATCGGCTCGATCAGGTTGCGGGTCACGGCGCCCGTGATCACGAGCAGGTCGGCGTGACGCGGCGACGCGACCAGACGGATGCCGTATCGTTCGACGTCGTAGACCGGGCCGAACGCGCTCTGCACCTCCATCGCGCAGTCGTTGCAGCTGCCGGCGTTGATGAAGCGCACCTGCACGCTGCCGCCGAAGACCTCGGCGCCGGGGAACAGGGCCGGGGCCGGTGGGGCCGCCTCGGCGATGCGGCCACCGGTTCGGATGAGGTTCAGGAGTCGTGTGACGCTCAACTCAGGCTCCGCGTGGCACGATACATCATTACTTCTTTATATACCTATATAATGAATTTATCAAATAGATTCGGGTCATTCTTCGGGCCAGGGCGCGCTCAAGGAGTCCACGGCTTCCTGGGTGTACTCGATCACCGCGGTGAGGAGCTGCTCCATCGAGGTGGACCGCAGCAGCTCGATCTGGTCCAGCGGGCCCAGCGGGGCGATACCGGCGATCTGCCAGGCGGCCGCCGTCGGATCCCGGGACAGCTCCACCGTCGAGGGCCAGAGCTGGTCGGCGAATTCGCTCGCGAGGGCCAGGGCGCGTCGTACGGCCTGCTCGGCCCGTTCCCGCAGCGGCAGCAGGTCGTCGTCCCAGTCCAGCTCGGCAAGGTCGCGCACCGTGGCCTGGGGGTGCGGGTCCTCGGTCAGCCAGTCGATGACCTCGACCCGGCGTTCGCCCTGGGCGGTCACCCCGACGAATCCCTCGGCGGCCTCGAGTTCGGTGATCTGGGCCACGGTCCCGTAGTGGAACCGCCGCTCGCCGCCGCCGACCTCCTGGCCGCGTTCGATCAGCACCACGCCGAACTCGGCCGGCTCCTCCTTGAGGATGCGCGACAGCATGACCAGGTAGCGGTCCTCGAACACCCGCAGCTGCAGCGGCATATAGGGGAACAGCACCGACCCGAGCGGGAACATCGGCAGGGACGTCACCGGCAGCGCGGTCATGGGCGGGGGTGCTCCAGCAGTGGGGTGACCCGGTAGGGGATCAGCTCGCCCATGGCCAGGGACGTCTCGGTGCGATCGACACCCTCGCAGGCGAGGATGGTGCCGTCGATGCGGAACAGGTCGTCGGCATCCGCGCAGACCACGCGCACCAGAATGTCGGTCGCCCCGCTCATGCCGTGCGCCTGCACGATTTCCGGAATGCGGGCGAGCTCGGCCACGATCTGGGCGAGGCGTTTCTGCTGCACGTGCACCTCGATGAAGGCCGTCAGCGGATAGCCCAGCGCGACCGGGTTGATGCGGCGGTCGAAGGAGAGGAACGCGTTCGACTCCTCGAGCCTGGCCATGCGCGCCTGCACCGTGTTGCGGGAGAGGCGCAGCTGCTGGGCGAGCGCCACGAACGTGCTGCGCGGATCGGCGCACAGAGCGCGGAGCAACTGTAAGTCGACTTTGTCCAGACTGTGCATACTGCTCGACGGTAGCAGGCAGGGTGCCCCATGAATAGGGCAAATTGCTCAAAATTTATTGTCATGGTTGTGCTCCATGTCGCGGAATCGTACGCTCTCAACAACTTCGGCAACGACGCTGGGAGCGCATCTGATGCACACTGTCCACACCGGGGAGACCCCCGACACTCTTCTGCAGCTGCTGAGCCCCGAGGGGATGCGGCTGGCCGACGCCGATCTGGATCCCTGGGTCGCGGAGGTGACCGGGGCCGACCTCGCGGCGCTGTACCAGGACATGGTGGTGGTGCGCCGCATCGACGCCGAGGCCACGGCGCTGCAGCGTCAGGGAGAGCTGGGGCTCTGGCCGCCGTTGCTCGGCCAGGAGGCCGCGCAGATCGGCTCGGGCCGCGCGCTCCGCGCCGACGACTTCGTCTTCTCCAGTTACCGTGAGAACGCCGTCGCCTGGTGCCGGGGCGTAGCGCCCACCGACATCCTCCGGGTGTGGCGCGGCACCGCGCAATCCGGCTGGGATCCGCTGGTGTACCGAATGGCGACGCCCAGCATCATCATCGGGGCGCAGACCCTGCACGCCACGGGCTGGGCGATGGGAGCCCGGTTCGACGGCGCGGACTCGGTGGCCGTGGCCTACTTCGGCGACGGCGCGACCAGCGAGGGCGACGTCAGCGAGGCGCTCGTGTTCGCGGCGAGCTTTCAGGCACCGGTGGTCTTCTTCTGCCAGAACAACCACTGGGCCATCTCCGAGCCGGTCGGACTGCAGACCCGCTTCGGCATCGCCGGCCGGGCCCCCGGGTTCGGCATTCCCAGCCTCCGAATCGACGGCAACGACATCCTGGCCGTGATGGCCGCGACCCGGCTGGCCCTGAACCGCGCCCGCACCGGGGGAGGCCCCACCTTCATCGAAGCCGTCACCTACCGGATGGGCCCGCACACGACCGCGGACGACCCCACTCGCTACCGGCCCGCGGCCGAACTCGAGGAGTGGGCGAAGAAAGACCCGATCCTGCGACTGCGACGGCTGCTCGACTCTCTCGGCCTGTTCACCCCCGAGCTGGAGTCCGAGACCCAGGCTCTGGCCGAGGCCACGGCCGCCGAGCTGCGCGCCGGCTGTATCGGCCTGCCTGACCCGGAGCCGTTGACCGTGCTCGCCAACGTCTACGCCACCCCGCATGCCGGGGTCGACCGCCAGCGCGCGGAGTACGCGGCCTACCTGGCGAGCTTCGAGCCGACCGGAGGGAAGGTCTGATGTCAATCGAAACCATCCGGAGTGCACCGGCTGCACCCGCGAACGGCGCGACGCCGGTGCCTGTGACGCCCGTTCCTGTGACGCCGGTGCCGCCGATCGAGGCGGCGCTGACGGAGACGAAGACCCTGACCCTGGCCAAGGCGATCAACGCCGGGCTGCGCCAATCCATGCTCGACGACCCGAAGGTGGTGCTCCTCGGCGAGGATATCGGCGCCCTCGGCGGCGTGTTCCGGGTGACCAGCGACCTGCTCGCCGAGTTCGGGCCGAACCGGGTCGTCGACACCCCGCTGGCCGAGTCCGCCATCATCGGCACCGCGGTGGGGCTGGCGTACCGCGGCTACCGCCCGGTCTGCGAGATCCAGTTCGACGGCTTCATCTTCCCCGGATTCGACCAGATCGTCAGCCAGGTGGCCCGGTTCCACTACCGCACCCAGGGGGCCCTGCGCATGCCCATCACCATCCGGGTGCCGTTCGGCGGCGGCATCGGCGCCGCCGAACACCACTCCGAATCGCCCGAGGCCTACTTCACGCACACCTCGGGCCTGCGCGTGATCGCGGTCTCGAACCCGCAGGACGCCTACAGCCTGATCCGCCAGGCGATCGCCTCCGACGACCCGGTCCTCTTCTTCGAGCCCAAACGCCGCTACCACGCTGCCGGCCCGGTGACCCCGCAACTCGGCGAGCCCTTCGAGAGTGCCCGGGTCGTGGCCGCCGGCACCGACGTCACGCTGATTGCCTACGGAGCGCTGGTGACCACGGCGACGGATGCCGCGCTCGCCGCCTCCGACGAGGGCATCTCGGTCGAGGTCATCGACCTGCGCTCGCTCTCGCCCATCGACTACGCCGCCGTCGAGGCATCCGTTCGCAAAACGGGCCGGCTCGTCGTCACTCACGAGGCCTCCCGCTCGGGTGGGCTGGGTGGCGAGATCATCGCCGAGGTCACCGAGCGCTGCTTCGACTACCTTGAGGCTTCACCGGTGCGGGTCACGGGCTTCGACATCCCGTACCCGGCGGCGAAGTTGGAGAGCCACCACCTGCCCGACCTCGACCGCATGCTCGATGGCGTCGACCGAGTGCTGGGACGACGACGATGATCAAGGTTTTCAGGTTGCCCGACCTCGGCGAGGGGCTGACCGAATCGGAGATCGTTGCCTGGCGGGTCGCGCCCGGCGACACGGTGACGCTCAACCAGCTCATCGCCGAGGTCGAGACGGCCAAGGCCGTCGTCGAGTTGCCGTCGCCCTTCGCGGGTGTGGTCGCCGAACTCCACCAGCAGCCCGGCACCACCGTGCACGTGGGCGACCCGATCGTCTCCTTCGAGGTCGCCGGCGCCGCGCCTCCCTCAATTCCTTCAACCGCTCCTCCCGCCGATGCGGCTCCCTCTGCTCCCTCTGCTCCTGCTGCTCCTTCGGCTCCTGCCGGCGAGCCCGAACGGCTGGCCGTGCTCGTGGGGTACGGCGCCGCGGTCGAGCGTGGCGGGCGGCCGCAGCGACGAGCCCGCGCGGGGGCGACGGATGCGCCGGGCCGGGCCGGGGTCTCTACTCCGGCAGCAACGTCGACGCCGGCAGCAACGTCGACGCCGGCCGCAACGTCGACGCCGGCCGCAACGTCCACGCCGGCCGCAACTTCGGCCGCGTCACCCGCGACTCGGGAGATGCCGGCTACCGGGGAGCGCCCGCGGTCCACGCCGCCGGTGCGCGCGCTGGCTCGCACACTGGGCGTCGACCTGACCCAGGTGACCGGGACCGGTCCGACGGGCCTCATCATTCGGGAGGACGTGGCGGCGTACGCCGCCCCCGCAGCCCTCGGCGTCTGCCTCACACCGCACGAGCCGGGACTCGAGCTCGGACGCGCCGAACCGGAGGACCGGCCCCCGGCATCCGTGCCCCGTGCCCGGGAAACCCGCAGCCCGATCCGGAGCGTGCGCAAGCAGACCGCCGCCGCCATGGTGCAGAGCGCCTTCACCGCGCCGCACGCCACGGAGTTCCTGACCGTGGATGTGACGCCGACGATCGAGTTGATCGACGCGCTGAAACGCGACCGGGGGTTCGCCGACGCGCGCATCGGCGTCCTTGCCGTGGTCGCGAAGGCGCTCTGCCTCGCCGTCGCCCGCACGCCCGAGGTCAACACCCGCTGGGACGAGGCGGCCGGCGAGATCGTTCAGTTCCACTACGTGAACCTCGGCATCGCCGCCGCCACGCCGCGCGGGCTGATCGTGCCCAGCATCCCGGATGCCGACCGGCTGGCTCTCGCCGACCTCGCCGCGGCGCTCGCCGCACTGACCAGCACCGCCCGGGCGGGAGCGACCAGCCCGGCCGCCCTGCACGGCGGCACGATCTCGATCACCAACATTGGCTCGTTCGGCATCGATGCGGGCACGCCGATCCTGCCTCCGGGGGAGGCCGTGATCCTCGCGCTGGGAGCGATCGCGCCGCGGCCGTGGGAGTATCGCGGCGAGGTCGCGCTGCGGCAGGTGGTCACTCTCAGCGTCGCCTTCGACCACCGTCTCGTCGACGGCGAGCAGGCGGCCCGGTTCCTGACCGACGTCGCCGGCATTCTCGCCAACCCCGCGCGCGCCCTCGCCCTCCTGTAGGAGTCAGTGGTCAGTCCCTGACGAATTCGACGGAGATCGTGCTCCCACACCCCGAAATGCGGGTAAACCGGGCATTTTTCCAAAAATCTCCGTCGAATTGGTTCGCAGCCTGCGGGAGCCGGCCGGCAACGGATGCTCCCGAGCGAGCCTTGACGGGGTTCGGACCGCGCAGCAGAGTGGGGGGATGAAATCACCGGGCACCCTCCTCACCCCTCTCGACACCGAGTCCGTTCTCTCCGGCGGTGCCTTCGTCCACCTCGACGGCGCCCTGCACGGCTCGTTCACGACCCGGGACTTCGCCTCGGCTGTGCGCCTGGTCGACCAGGTTGCCGAGGCGGCGGATGCGATGAATCACCACCCCGACGTGCGGCTCGGCTACGGCCGCGTCGGCTTCCGCCTTTCGTCCCACGACGCCGGCGGCGTGACCGACCGTGACCTGCGGCTTGCGCTGCGCATCCAGGAACTCGCGGCTGCGCAGGGCGCCGACCGTGCGCCGGTGCGGCCGGCCCGCTACGACGTGGCGATCGACTGCACCGACGCCGAAGCGATCCGGCCGTTCTGGCGGGTGGGTCTCGGCTACGTGGAGGTCGACAGCGAGGGCGAGATCGAACTCGTCGATCCACACGACCAGGGACCGCGGGTCTGGTTCCAGACGATGGCTATCGCGCGCACCGAGCGCAACCGCATCCACCTCGACGTGTATCTGCCCACGATCGACGCCGAGTCCCGGGTGCAGGACGTCATCGCCGCCGGCGGCGATCTCCTCACCGACGAGCACGCCCCCGACTGGTGGGTCCTGGCCGACCCCGAGGGCAACGAGCTCTGCGTCTGCACCACCGTCTCCTGAGCCGGTGACGGATTCGTCTGATGGCTCGTCGACGGATGCCCGGCTCACGCCGGCGCGAGCCCGCCGCCCGCGAGCCCGCCGCCCGCGAGCCCCCCGGCCCCGAGCGCCGCGAGCGCCATCTCCTCGAGCAGCGGCCGCACCTTGCCGCTCGGCGACGCCGGCAGCGTGTGCGGGGTCGAGTTCAGTAGTCCGAACGTCGCCTGGGCACGGATGCGCAGCAGCGGCGCATCAACCTCGGGGTGCACCTGCCCGAGCACGCGCACCCACAGCTCCACGTAGGTGCGTTGCAGGGCGCGCACCTGGTGCCGGTCTGGGGCGGCGAGGCTGTCCAGGTCCCGGTCCTGCACACGGATGACGTTCGGATGCGAGAGGGCGAAGTCCGTGTGGAAGCGCACCAGCGCGTGGAGTGCGCCCGCGGCATCCGGAGCGCCGGCGACCACGGCCTGCCCGCCCGCCACCAGCGTCTCGCTGACCTCCACCAGCAGCGCGGCCAGCACGGCCGGCTTACCGCTGAAGTGCCGGTAGACGGCCGGCCCGCTCACGCCGACGGCCGCGCCGAGGTCCTCGATCGAGACCCCGTTGTAGCCCGACCGGGCGAACAGCGTGGCGGCGGCCCCGAGCAGGGCCTGCCGCCGGTCGGCCTTGGCCTGGCTCCGAGCCGTCGGCGACGACGGGAGGACTCCCATTCGATGCTCCGTTCACGCGGAAACTCTGGACAACTCAGTTAGGAACCGCTAACGTGATTTTCGGTTAGTGCACGCTAACTGTACCGGCTGAACACTCAAGCGGGAAAGCGGGAAGTCGTCGATGGAGACACTCGCGAGTCTGATCGACTCGACCAGTCCGGCCTTCGACGCGAACGCCACCGCCCACCGCGAGCTCGTCGCCGATCTGCGCCGCCGTCTCGCCGTCGTCGCCCTCGGCGGTCCCGAGGCCTCCCGCCAGCGCCACCTCGCCCGTGGCAAACTGCTGCCGCGCGAACGCATCGACCGGCTGCTGGATGCCGGCAGCCCCTTCCTCGAGATCGCACCCCTGGCCGCCACCGGCCTCTACGGCGACGACAGCCCCGGTGCCGGCCTGATCGCCGGGATCGGGCTGATCCACGGCCGCCACGTGCTCGTCATCTCCAACGACGCCACCGTCAAGGGCGGAACCTACTATCCGATGACGGTCAAGAAGCACCTCCGGGCGCAGGAGATCGCATTCGAGAACCGGCTCCCGTGCGTCTACCTGGTCGATTCGGGCGGGGCCTTCCTGCCGCTGCAGGACGAGGTCTTCCCCGACCGTGACCACTTCGGCCGCATCTTCTACAACCAGGCCCGGATGTCGGCGGCCAAGATCCCGCAGATCGCCGCCGTGCTGGGATCCTGCACCGCGGGCGGCGCCTACGTGCCGGCGATGAGCGACGAAACCGTGATCGTACGGAATCAGGGAACCATCTTCCTCGGCGGCCCGCCGCTGGTGAAGGCGGCGATCGGCGAAATCGTCACGGCCGAGGAGCTCGGCGGCGGTGACCTTCATGCCCGCACCTCCGGGGTGACCGACCACCTCGCCGAGGACGACGAGCACGCACTCCAGATCGTGCGGGACATCGTGCGCTACCTGCCCGCGCCTCCGCCGCCGGCCTGGCCGAGGATGCCGGCCGTCGACCCCGTCGCCGACCCGGCCGAGCTCTACGGCGCGGTGCCGACCGACCCGCAGGGCCGCTACGACGTGCACGAGGTGATCATGCGGCTGGTTGACGGCAGCGAGTTCCATGAGTTCAAGAAGGAGTACGGTACGACCCTGGTCACCGGCTTCGCGCATCTGCATGGCCATCCGGTCGGCATCATCGCCAACAACGGTGTGCTGTTCTCCGAATCCGCCCTCAAAGGTGCACACTTCATCGAGCTGTGCGACCAGCGCGGCATCCCGCTGCTGTTCCTGCAGAACATCTCCGGTTTTATGGTCGGCCGCGACTATGAGGCCGGCGGCATCGCCAAGAACGGCGCGAAAATGGTCACCGCCGTCGCCACCGCGCGCGTGCCCAAGCTCACGGTCGTGATCGGCGGGTCGTTCGGCGCCGGCAACTATTCGATGTGCGGCCGCGCCTACTCGCCCCGCTTCCTCTGGATGTGGCCGAACAGCCGCATCTCCGTGATGGGCGGCCCGCAGGCCGCATCCGTTCTCGTCACCGTCAAACGCGAGCAGCGGGAGAAGGCCGGCCTGCCCTGGTCGACGGATGCCGCGGAGGAGGTCACCGCGCCCGTCACCGCCCAGTACGAGCGGCAGGGCAGCCCCTACTATTCGACCGCCCGGCTCTGGGACGACGGGGTGATCGACCCGGCCGACACCCGCACCGTGCTGGGCCTGGCCCTCGACGTTGTTTCCGGGCCACCCCTGCCCGACACCGCCTTCGGCCTCTTCCGGATGTGAGGCGCATCATGACACCGAACGCACCGACACCGAACGCACCGACACCGAACGCACCGACACCGAACGCACCGACACCGAACGCATCGACACCGTCCTCGACACCCTTCGAGACCGTGCTGGTCGCCAATCGCGGCGAGATCGCCTGCCGCATCATCCGCACCCTGCGCACGATGGGCATCCGTTCGGTGGCCGTCTACAGCGATGCCGACCGTGATGCGCTGCACGTGAGTCTCGCGGATGCCGCGGTGCGCCTCGGCCCGGCCGCGCCTCAGGCGAGCTACCTGAACATCGACGCGATCCTGGCGGCCGCGGCGGCCACCGGCGCCGACGCCGTGCATCCCGGCTACGGATTCCTCAGTGAGAACGAGGCCTTCGCCCGCGCCTGCGCCCCCGCCGGCCTCGTCTTCGTCGGACCGGGTCTGAACGCCCTTGCCGTGATGGGCGACAAGATCCGCGGCAAGAACCATGTCGCCGACAGCGGTGTGCCCGTCATTCCCGGGTTCTCCCGGCCCGGCCAGACCGACGAGCAGCTCATCGCCGCCGCGGAGGAGGTGGGCTACCCGCTCCTGATCAAACCGTCCGCGGGCGGCGGCGGCAAGGGGATGCTGCGGGTCGACGCCGCGGGCGAGCTCGCCGCCGCGCTCGTCACGGCCCGGCGCGTGGCGCAGGGTGCGTTCGGCGACGACACCCTGCTGCTCGAGCGCTTCATCGATCAGCCCCGGCACATCGAGGTGCAGGTGCTCGCCGACGCCTCGGGCGCCGTGATCCACCTCGGTGAGCGCGAGTGCTCCCTGCAGCGCCGCCACCAGAAGGTGATCGAGGAGGCTCCCTCTCCGCTGCTCGACCCGGCCACGCGGGCACGCATCGGCGAGGCAGCCTGCCAGGCCGCCCGGAGCGTCGGCTACACCGGCGCCGGCACGGTGGAGTTCCTGGTCTCCGATGCGGCCCCGGACCAGTTCTTCTTCATGGAGATGAACACCCGGCTGCAGGTGGAGCACCCGGTGACCGAGCTGGTCACCGGCCTCGATCTGGTCGAGTGGCAGCTGCGCATCGCCGCGGGGGAACCGCTGCCGCTCACCCAGGCGGAGGTGGTGCTCACCGGGCACGCGATCGAGGCGCGCCTCTACGCCGAGAACCCGGCGCGTGGTTTTCTCCCCAGCCAGGGCACCGTGCGCAGCCTGTCCGAACCGGTCGGCGCGGGCATCCGGGTCGACAGCTCGCTGCGTCCGGGCCTGCCGATCTCGGGGGTCTACGACCCGATGCTCGCCAAGGTGATCGCCTGGGGTGCTGACCGCGCCGAGGCCCTCTCCCGCCTCGACCGGGCGCTCGCCGACACCGTGGTGCTCGGGGTGCACACCAACGTGGAGTTCCTCCGGTTGCTGCTGCACAACCCCGACGTGCGCGCCGGCCGCCTCGACACCGGCCTGATCGAGCGCAGCCTGCCCGGTCTCGGACTCCGGGGGATGCCCGGGCAACCGCTGCCCGACCACCTGCCGGCCGCCGCGGCCCTGTTCCTGCACGCGCGCGCCACCGCCACCACGACGAGCGCCACCGCCGGCCTGTGGGCACAGCCGAGCGGCTGGCGGCTCGGTCCGGCCCGGCCGGTGCACTACAGCCTGCGGGTCAGCGCCACCGAAACCGTCGACGTTGCCGTGCTGACCGGTCCGGACGGCCTGAGCGTGGCCATCGACGAACGGACGCCCGTTCCCGGCCGACTCGCGCCCGTCACCGGCCGCGCCGACACCTTCGCCTGTGAACTGGGCGACCGCCTTGAGGTGCTGCAGCTTGTGGCCGACGGTCCGCGCCTCTGGCTCGGCCAGAGCGGTTTCGGCACCGAGCTGGTGCACCGCTCCCGGGCCGAGCAGCTCGCCGACCGCCTCGCCGGCCTCGACCGGGCCGGAGGAGAGGCCGGGGCGGCCCGGCCGGAGGTGCGCTCGCCGATGCCCGGGACAGTGGTTGCCGTGCACCTCGCCACGGGCGACCTGATCGTCGCCGGCCAGCGCATCCTCACCGTGGAGGCCATGAAAATGGAGCACCATCTGCTGGCCGAGACGGATGGCCGGCTCACCATCGGCGTGCGCCCGGGTGACCTCGTGCGCCTCGACCAGATCGTCGCCACAGTCACCGCCGCCGCCACCGCCGCCACCGCCGCCGCCGCCGTGACCACCGGGACGGAAGCCACACCACCAGCCACGCCAGTCAAGGGAGACCCAACGTGAAACAGGAACTGACCGAGCAGCAGCAGCAGCTCAGCGACACCGTGCGCGACTTCGCCGACACGGTCGTGGCGCCGGCCGCCTACGAGTACGACACCAAGCGCAGCCTGCCCTACGACATCATCGCCCAGATGGGGGAGCTGGGACTGTTCGGCCTGCCGTTCCCGAAGGAGTACGGCGGCCAGGGCCAGGACTACTTCGCGCTCTGCCTCGCCGTCGAGCAGCTCGCCCGGGTCGACCAGTCCATCGCCGTCACCCTCGAGGCCGGCGTGGGGCTCGGCATCATGCCGGTCTACCGGCGTGGCACCGAGGAGCAGAAGCAGGAGTGGGTGCCGCTGCTGACCAGTGGGCGCGCGCTCGCCGCATTCGGGCTGACCGAGGCCGATGCCGGCTCCGACGCCGCCGGCACCAGAACCACGGCCGAGCTCACCGGCGGCGAATGGGTCATCAACGGCACGAAGCAGTTCATCACCAACTCCGGCTCCGAAATCACCCGGCTGGTCACCGTGACAGCCGTCACCGGCGAGTCCCAGCGCCCCGACGGCTCGGTCAAGAAGGAGCTCACGGCCATCCTGGTGCCCACCCCGACGCCCGGGTTCACGGCGCTGCCGGCCTACGACAAGGTGGGCTGGCACACCTCCGACACGCATCCGCTGCTCTTCGACAACGTGCGCGTGCCAGAGGCCAACCTGCTCGGCGAACGCGGACGCGGCTTCGCCAACTTCGTGCAGACCCTCGACGAGGGGCGGATCGCCTTCGCCGCGCTGTGCACGGGCGCGGCGCAGGGCTGCCTCGAGGAGGCCATCCGTTACGCCAACGAGCGCAACGTGTTCGGCCGGTCGATCGGCTCCAACCAGCACATCGCGTTCAAGATCGCACGGATGCAGGCGCGCGTGCACACGGCCCGCCTCGCCTACTACGACGCGGCCATGAAAATGGTGCACGGACACCCCTTCAAAATGGAGGCCTCGATTGCCAAAATGGTGGGAAGCGAAGCCGCCATGGACAACGCTCGCGACGCGACCCAGATCTTTGGCGGATACGGGTTCCTGAACGAGAACCCGGTGGCGAGGCACTACCGCGACTCGAAGGTGCTCGAGCTCGGTGAAGGCACTACCGAGGTTCAGCTGATGGTCATCTCGCGGGCGCTTGGGTTCACCGGTTAGGCGGGAGGAAAATGAACGACGAACGACGCACGATCGAGCAGCGCGGACTGTATTACGAGGAATTCGACCTCGAGGCCCGCTACCGGCACAGCCCCGGTCGCACGGTGACCGAGGCCGACAACGTGCTCTTCAGCACGCTGACCATGAACTCGCAGGCACTGCACCTTGACGCGGCGTGGGCGGCCACCCAGCCGTTCGGGCAGCGCCTGGTCAACTCGATGTTCACGTTGGCGACGCTGGTGGGCAGTTCGGTCGCGCAGCTGACGCAGGGCACGATCGTGGCGAACCTCGGCTTCGGGGAGGTGACGTTCCCGCATCCGCTCTTCCACGGCGACACCCTCTACTCCGACACGATCGTCACCGCCCGCCGGCTGTCGGCGTCCCGGCCGGGCCAGGGGCTGGTCACGCTCCGGCACACCGGTCGGAACCAGAAGGGCGACGTGGTGGCCACGGCCGAGCGCACGGTGCTGGTCTGGTGCCGGGAGGCCGTCCAATGAGCTTCGACCTTGGACCCGCGCTGCTGTTCTGCCCGGCCGACCGCCCCGACCGGTATCGCAAGGCGGCGGAGCGGGCGGATGCCGTGATCCTCGACCTGGAGGATGCGCTCCTGCCCGGCAACCGGGCACGCGCTCGAGGCCTGCTGGTCAGCCATCCGCTCGACCCCGAACGCACCGTCGTGCGCGTCAACCCGGCCGACACGCCCGACTTCCAGCTTGACCTCGCCGCCCTCGACGACACCCTGTACCGCTACGTGATGCTGCCGAAGACCGTGAGCGCCACCCACCTCGCCGCTCTGGCCCGGTTCGAGGTGATCGCACTCTGCGAGACCGCCGCGGGGGTGCTCGCCGCCCCCTCGATTGCGGCCGAGCCCAATGTGGTGGCGCTGATGTGGGGCGCCGACGACCTGGTGGCCTCGCTCGGTGGCAGCTCGAGCCGGTTCCCCGACGGCAGCTACCGCGCCATCGCCCGCCACGCTCGGTCCGCTGTGCTCCTGGCGGCCGGGGCCAACGACAAGGCGGCCGTGGACGGCGTGTTCCTGGCCATCCCCGACCTCGAGGGTCTGCAGGCCGAGGTGGTGGATGCGGTCGCGAGCGGATTTCGCGCCACCGCCTGCATCCACCCCAGCCAGGTGCCCGTCATCCGGGCCGCCTACCGGCCCACGCCTGCCGAGGTCACGGCGGCGTGGCAGATCCTGGAGGCGGCCGCGGGAGAGGGGGGCGTGTTCGCCTACCAGGGGCGCATGATCGACGCACCCCTGCTGCGCCACGCCGAGGCCGTGCTGCGGCGGGCGGCGGCCGTTCCGCCGGAACCGGGATTTCCGACGGGACCGGCTCCGGCCGACTCGGTGGAGCACTAGCTGCCTCTGGCACAGCGCGGGGCGGAGCGACCGCTGATTGCCCGAACCGCGTAAGCCCTGCGGCATACCCGAGGCGCCGTGTGGCTTAATCAGGAGATACGTCTGGCCACGCCGGGCATCCGCGCCTATTCCGCACTGGTCCGCGGCGGCAGGTTCAGCCGGGCGACGGATGTCCTGAGTTGACCACACGCGCGAGCGCGGCCGGGGCCGACCCACCCCGGGGGAGCCGGGGGCTCCAACCGGCTCGGTGGGGTCTTAGGCGGCGTTGGCCGCGAGGGTCTTCTCGATCGCCTGTACGATCTCGTCGGACTCCGGCTCGACCGTGGACGCGAAGCGGTTGACGATCTCGCCCCCGGGACTCACCAGGAACTTCTCGAAGTTCCACTTGATCAGACCGGGCAGCAGGCCCGACTTGAACTTGGTCAGCTGAGCGTAAAGCGGGTGCTGGTGCCTGCCGCGCACGTCGACCTTCACGCTCAGCGGGAAGGTGACGCCGTAGTTCATCTGGCAGAACGACTCAATGTCCGCCTCGGCCCCTGGCTCCTGTCCCATGAACTGGTTGCAGGGAAGGCCGAGCACGACGAGTCCCTCGTCCTGGTACTTCTGGTAGAGCGCTTCGAGACCGGCGTACTGCGGGGTGAACCCACATTTCGAGGCGACGTTCACGACCAGGACGGCCTTGCCACCGAACTGGCCGAAGGTCGTCTCCGTGCCGTCGATAAGGGTGAGCGGGGTCGAATAGAGCTCTGAGGCAGACATACGTCGGACGCTACCGGTGCTGCCTTCGAGAAGGCTGGGCAGGGGAGCGGTGAAGGGGCTGACCAGGCTGCGGTAGAATGGGGCGTCATGAGCATCATCCGTGCCCTCTCGACTGCCGTGTCGATGACTTCACGGACCTGACGCCACCGCCTTCGGACTCAGCCTCGACTCCGACCCGATCGGACACCAGCGTCCGCCCCGGGCGCGGCCGCCCGAATCCAGACTTTGCACGATCTGTGCACCAGAACATCCGTTCACCAGGACCCGACAACGGTCCACTACGCGAGACACGCCCGCGACGCGCGCGTTTTCACACTGAGAAATGAGTTTTTTTGACCAAGCACCCGCTCGACCTGTCCACGCCGCCGCAGCTGCCCAGGCGCGGCCTCCGCGTCACCCCGCTCGGCGGTCTCGGCGAGATCGGCCGCAACATGACGGTCTTCGAACACAAGGGCAAGCTCCTGATCGTGGACTGCGGCGTTCTCTTCCCCGAAGAGACCCAACCCGGCATCAACGTGATCCTGCCCGATTTTTCGTCGCTGCGCGACCGCCTCCAGGACATCGAGGCCATCGTGCTCACCCACGGCCACGAAGACCACATCGGCGGCGTGCCGTACCTGCTGCGCGAGCGCAAGGACATCCCCGTCATCGGATCGCAGCTGACCCTGGCCTTCGTCACAGCGAAGCTCGAAGAGCACCGCATCACGCCGCGCCTGATCGAGGTCAAGGAGGGTCAGCGCCGCAAGGCCGGCCCGTTCGATCTCGAGTTCCTCGCCGTGAACCACTCGATCCCCGACGGACTCGCCGTCGCGATCCGCACCGAGGCCGGCCTCGTGCTCGTCACCGGTGACTTCAAGATGGACCAGTTCCCCCTCGACAACCGCCTCACCGACCTCCCCGGCTTCGCCCGGCTCGGAGAGGAGGGCGTCGACCTGTTCCTGACCGACTCGACCAACGCCGAGGTTCCCGGGTTCACGGTGACCGAGGAAGACATCCGCCCGGCCATCGACGCCGTCTTCCGCACCGCTCCGCGCCGGATCATCGTTTCCAGCTTCGCCAGCCACGTGCACCGTATCCAGCAGGTCATCGACGCCGCCGCCCGCCACAACCGCAAGGTGGCCTTCGTCGGACGCTCGATGGTGCGCAACATGGGCATCGCCGAGAAACTGGGCTTCCTTCAGGTGCCCAAGGGCCTCCTGGTTGACGTCAAGGCCTTCGACCGGATGAAGGACGACAAGGTCGTCCTCATCTGCACCGGTTCGCAGGGTGAGCCCATGGCCGCGCTGGCCCGCATGGCCAACCGCGAGCACACCATCAAGATCGGCGAGGGCGACACCGTTCTGCTGGCCAGTTCGCTGATCCCCGGCAACGAGAACTCGATCTACCGGGTCATCAACGGCCTCACCCGCTGGGGTGCCAACGTCGTGCACAAGGGCAATGCCAAGGTGCACGTCTCCGGCCATGCGTCGGCCGGCGAACTTGTCTACGTCTACAACATCGTCAAACCCAAGAACGTCATCCCGTACCACGGCGAATGGCGCCACCTCAAGTCCAATGCCGATCTCGCTATCCGCACGGGCGTCCCCGAGGACCAGGTCCTCGTCGTCGAAGACGGCGTGGTTGTCGACCTCGTCGACGGTGTCGCGAAGGTCACCGGCCGCGTGGCTGCCGAGCTCGTCTTCGTGCACGGTATGACGGTCGGCGGCGGCGGCTCCGAGGAGGCTCTCGCCGACCGCGTGCAGCTCTCCAACGACGGCGCCGTCACGATCCTCGGCATCCTCGACACCCGCACCGGGCTTCTCACCGAGCCGGTCGAGTTCATCGCCCGTGGCTTCGTGCAGGACAACGAGTGGATCCAGGGCGCGACCAAGTCCATCGATGACGCCCTGCGCGCCGCGAACAAGGTCAAGATCGTCAACGGCGCAGAGCTCGAAGACATCTTCACGCAGAGTCTGACGCGCTGGATGCAGCGCAAGTACCGCCGCATCCCGGTCATCACCTCGGTCGTCGTCGACGCCTGATTGTAGTCGCCGGGCCGCCGGGCCGTTCGGCCCGGCGGCCCTCCCGCTTCCTTCGCGACCAGAAACGACTCGGCGCCCATGCCCTCTGAATTGTCCGGTAGAAGAAACGCCCGTCGGTCCCGGCGGCGTTCGCGTGTGCTGATCGCGCTCGGTGTCGTCGTGGCCCTGCTGGCGACGACGGCGATCGCGGTCGTGGTCAATCTGCCCGACGACCTGTCGATCGGCCGGTTGTCGCAGAAGAGCAACATCTACGCCACAGCGAGTGACGGTTCGCCCTATCTGCTCGCCTCCTTCTATGACCAGAACCGGGTCGAAGTGAGTTCGGATGCGATCAGCCGGTACGTGAAGGATGCGGCGACCTCCGGCGAGGATCCCGGATTCTACGAGCACGGCGGCGTGAACATCTGGGGCAGCCTCACCGGCGCCGTCACCACGCTGTTCACCGGCGACGTCCGCGGCGGATCCTCGATCACCCAGCAGTACGTGAAAAATGTGCTCGTGCAGCAGTGCGAGGCCCTTTCCGACGACGCCGAGCGCATGACCTGCTACGACGCGGCCACGGAGACCAGCCCGTGGCGCAAACTCAAGGAGATGAGCCTCGCCGTCGGTCTGGAGAAGAAGTCCTCCAAGGACGACATCCTGCGGCAGTACCTGAACATCACCGGCTTCGGTGGATCCGTCTACGGCATCGAGGCGGCCGCCAACTACTACTTCAACACGACTGCGGCCGCGCTGACGCTGCCGCAGGCCGCGAGCCTCGTCGCGATCGTGAACAACCCGGTCAAGTTCCAGCTCGACGAACCCGACAGCCCGACCAACGGCGCCGCCAACGGGTACGCGGCCAACAAGGAACGCCGTGATTACATCCTCGACGAGATGCAGGAGAACCAGAAGATCAGCACGGCCGACCACGACGCCGCGATCAGCGCTCCGATCGAACCGACCATCACCGAACCGAGCACGGGGTGCCGCACCGCGGGCGGAAGCGCCTACTTCTGCGACCTGGTACTCCAGACCCTCCGGAACGATCCGGCCTTCGGGGCGGATGCCGATGCCCGCCTGGCCAACTTCCGGCTCGGCGGCTACAACGTGTACACGACCCTCGACCCGGAACTGCAGAGCGCGGCAGAGAGCACCATGGCCGAGAACGTGCCCAAGACCTTCGAGGACTGGGATCTCGGCGGCGTGATCACGAGCGTGGGCGTCGGTACAGGGCGTGTTCTGGCCATGACCCAGAACAAGGACTATAGCCAGGACCCGGCCGACACCGGAGCGAACTTCACCGGCATCAACTACAACACCGATCTCGACCAGGGCGGCTCCAACGGATTCCAGACCGGGTCGACCTACAAGGTCTTCACCCTCGCCGAATGGCTCACTCAGGGTAATTCGCTCGCCGACTCGGTCAGCGCCTGGGAACGCGACGAGTGGGGAACCTTCGAGGACAGTTGCAACGGTCCCCAGGACTACGGCGAGAGCTTCGCGCCCGGCAACGACTCCTCCTCGGATGACGATTCTTCCTATTCCGCCCTGGAATCGACCATCGACTCGATCAATACCGGCTTCATCGGAATGGCCAAGGAACTCGACCTTTGCGGCATCCGCAAGACGGCCGAAGCCTTCGGCGTGCACCGCGCCGATGGTGGCGCTCTGGAACAGGGCGCGTCCGCGGTGCTGGGCACCAATGAGATCGCGCCGCTGACGATGGCCGCCGCCTACGCGGGGATCGCCAACAACGGCGTCACCTGCACCCCGATCGTGATCGACCGGATCACCGGCCCCGACGGAGCCGAACTTCCCGCCCCGCAGTCGAATTGCACGCAGTCCGTCACCCCCGAGGTGGCCGCGGCCATGAGCTACGCGATGGAGCGCGTGATGACCAGAGGCTCGGGTAGCCCGTCGTACTACGACACCGACCCGCAGGTGCCGATGATCGGCAAGACCGGCACCACCGATGAGAACAGGGACACCTGGATGGCTGGGGCGAGCACGAAGGTCGCCACCATCGTGGGCGTCATGAACGTGTCCGGGGTCGGCGAGGACCAGCGGGAGACATATTTCGAGAGCGGGCAGGCGGCCACGGCCCGGCACCGGATGTGGCCCGAGATGATGGGCGTCGCCAACGAAAAGTACGGCGGAGACGAGTTCACGGAGCCGCCGCGCGATCTGACCCGCTGACCCCGTCCGACGGCATCCGCCTGGCCGCGGCCCTCGTGCTGGCCGCTGCCCTCGCGGTTCGGGCTGCTTGCCTGCGAATCAGGACCGACGCGCCTAATACGCGGCGGGAACCTCGTTGCTGCCCGTGGCGAGGTCTTCCAGCATCAGCTCGGGGTGGTCGCGCACGGTGTTTCGCAGCCGCCACGGAGTGCTGAACAGGGCGAGCAGCGTGCCGTCGGAGCGCATCAGCACCTCGACCTGGCGGTCGTGGCCGAGGATCTCGGCGCTCGCGCGGTCGGTGCGCCGGGCCAGCTGGTACGGCAGAGCCTCGGTGCGAATGGCGGC
Source organism: Cryobacterium sp. TMT2-18-2 (assembly GCF_004402245.1). Taxonomy (NCBI): domain Bacteria; kingdom Bacillati; phylum Actinomycetota; class Actinomycetes; order Micrococcales; family Microbacteriaceae; genus Cryobacterium; species Cryobacterium sp. TMT2-18-2. The sequence goes on along the minus strand of NZ_SOFU01000037.1, from coordinate 63,234 downwards.
GCCGAAGTCGTGCGTCATCCGTTCCTCGACAACCTCGAACTGCATCGGCCCGACCGCGCCGAGCACCGGCGCCTGGTCGCCGCGCAGCTCCGACCGCAGCACCTGAATGACACCCTCGTGGTCAAGCTGGTCTATGCCGCGACGGAACTGCTTGTGCTTGCTGGAGTCCGCGGACCGCACCACCCGGAAGTGCTCGGGCGCGAACATCGGCAGCGGCGGGTATTCCACCGGTTCGATCTCGAAGATCGAGTCGCCCACCCGCAGGGCGGAGGCATTGACCAGGCCGACGATGTCGCCGGGCCAGGCCTCGTCGGCCACCTCTCGCTCGCGCCCGAACAGGTGCTGGGCGTACTTGGTGGCGAACGGCCGCCCGCTGGCCGCGTGGGTCACGATCATCCCGCGCCGGAACTGACCCGAACAGACCCGCACGAACGCGACGTGGTCGCGGTGTGAGGCGTTCATACCGGACTGCACCTTGAACACGAAACCGGAGAAGGCGCTGTCCACGGGGCGGTGGCCACCGGATGCGTTCTCCCGGGCTTCCGCGGCCGGCGCGAAGTCCACGAGGGTGTCCAGAATGTGCTGCACGCCGAAATTGAGCACGGCCGCGGCGAACAGCACCGGGGTGGTCTCGTTCGCGAGGAAGCGGGCCTCATCGTGGTCCTGGCTCTCCTCGGCGAGCAGCTCGGACTCCTCGGCCGCGGTGACCCAGGCTGCGCCCTCCTCAGCGGCCGCGACGGCCACACTCAAGCGTTCGGGTTCGGCGGCTTTCGTTCCGCCGGCGGTGCGGTGAAAGCGGATGAATTCGTGTGAGGACCGGTCGATCACGCCGCGGAAGTCACCGGCGATCCCGACGGGCCAGGTCAGGGGAGTGGGCAGGAGTCCCGTGCGCTCCCGGATCTCGTCCATCAGGTCCAGCGCCTCGGCACCGGGACGGTCCCACTTGTTGATGACCGTGATCACCGGTAGGCCGCGCTGCTTGCACACCTCGAAGAGCTTCATGGTCTGCACCTCGAGACCCTTGCTGGCGTCGACGAGCATGACTGCGGCGTCGACGGCGGAGAGCACGCGGAAGGTGTCCTCGGAGAAGTCGGCGTGCCCGGGGGTGTCCACCAGATTGATCACGGCGTCGCGGTACTCGAACTGGATCGCCGCGCTGGTCACGGAGATGCCGCGGGCCTGCTCCATCGCCATCCAGTCGGAGACGGTGCCGCGCCGGCCGGCCTTGCCGTGCGTGGCGCCGGCCGTGGTGATGGCCCGCGCGTGCAGCAGCAGGGCCTCGGTGAGCGTCGACTTCCCCGCGTCGGGGTGCGAAATCACGGCGAACGTGCGTCGCCTGCGCGCTTCTTTCAATACCTCGGGCGTGGACACGCCGGCGAGCTGCGTCATGGATCCTTCTTTCGCGGATGATTCGGGCAGGCGGGGGGCGTTGCCTGGGCGGCCGCTACTCAGGAATCGGTTCTCCCCAATTCTAACTTCACACTCTGGGAACTGGTTCTCCGCTTCCGGTGGCGGGGTTCAGGCCCGATGCGCGCACGGTTTGGTAACGGTCCAGGCGTGTCCTGTGCAACGTTCGGCCTCGGGGATAACCTCGGCTCAACCGAAGGGAGACGACGGATGCCGCGTCCGAGCATGCACGGTTCCCGCCATACGACCACCAGCATGCCCGCTCATCCGACCGGACAGGGCCCGGCTCCGATCTCGACGTCCATCCCGACCGCCCCGCAGGCGGCTTTGCCGCCCCCGCTCGCGATCCCGGATCCGTACGTCCCGCGGGCCGCCCCCGCGACCGGGGCGTCCCCCCTGGCGCTCCGCCGCACGATTGCCGACACCGACCTCACCGTGCACCCGCTGGCACTCGGCACGAGCGTGTTCGGGTGGACGGCAGACGGCGCCACGAGCCACCGCATCCTCGACCGTCACCGCGACCTGGCCGGCAACTTCCTCGACACGGCCGACAGCTACACCTCCGGCCGCAGCGAGGTGATCATCGGGTCGTGGCTGCGCTCGCGCCGAACGCGCGACAGCACCGTCATCGCCACCAAGATCGGCAAGAACCTCGACAACCCCGGGCTCTCCTCCCGCAGCATCATCGGCGCAGTGCACGCCTCCCTCGACCGACTGGGGACGGACTACATCGACCTGCTGCACTTCCACTTCGACGACCCGACCGTGCCGCTGGAAGAGAGCCTCGGCGCCGTCGATGTGCTCATGCGCCGCGGCCAGGTGCGCTACCTCGCCGCCTCCAACTTCTCCGCCGAACGTCTGATGGAGGCCCGCGTTCTCGCGGCGAACGGCCTGCCCCGCTTTGTCGCCCTGCAAACGCAGTACAACCTCCTGCACCGCACCGCATTCGAATCCTCCCTCGCCCTCGTCACCCGCGCCCAGGGAATGGCGGTGCTCCCCTATTTCGCGCTCGCCCACGGATTTCTGGCCGGCCGGTACCGGTCGAAGGCCGATTTGGAGAAGACCACTCGCAGCTCCCGCGGCGCCCAATACCGCAACCGCAGCGGATTCCGCGTGCTTGCGGTGCTGGACCGCATCGCCGAGGAGCACGAGGCGCCGCCGGCGGCGATCGCGATCGCGTGGCTGCTCGCACGGGGGCCGGTCGTGGCGCCGGTGGCCAGTGCCAGCCAGCCCGAACAGGTCGACGCCCTCGTGACGGCGGCCGGCATCCGTCTGACCCGCAGCGACATGGTAGACCTCGACCGGATCTCGGCCTAACGCACCGGTGCCGGCACCCGGGCCGTGCCGGCGCCGTGACGTAAGGTGGTCTAGTCATGAACGGTGCCGTCGAATTCTCTCTGGATCTGCCCGAACTCTCGTTTCGCGCGGCAGGTGATTCCCTGGTGCGCCGCAGCGTGTTGCCGAGCGGTGTGCGCATCGTGTCGGAACACGTTCCCGGCAGCCGCAGCCTGACCATCGGCTACTGGGTCGCGGTCGGCTCCCGCGACGAGGAGCCCGGCCACTTCGGGTCCACCCACTTTCTGGAACACCTCCTGTTCAAGGGCACCGCCAAGCGCACCGCCCTCGACATCGCGATCGCCTTCGACTCGGTCGGCGGTGAGCACAACGCGATGACGGCCAAGGAATACACCTGCTACTACGCCAAGGTGCAAGACCGAGACCTGCCGATGGCGGTCGAGGTGCTCACCGACATGCTCACGTCGTCACTGCTCGACCCGGTTGAGTTCGAGAACGAGCGGGGCGTCATCCTCGAAGAGCTGGCCATGGCCGACGACGACCCGGCCGACGTCGCCAACGAGCGCTTCTTCGAGGCGGTCATGGGCGATCACGCGCTCGGGCGCCCGATCGGCGGTAGTCCCGACACGATCCGTGCGGCCACGCACGCCGCCGTTCTGGAACACTACCGGGCGAACTACCGCCCGCAGGACCTGGTCGTCACCGTGGCCGGCGCGGTCGACCACGACGTGCTGGTCGCCGCAGTCACCAGGTCCCTCGCCCTCGCCGGCTGGGACCTCAGCGTTGTCGCGCCCCCGGTCGGCCGCCGGGCCGGTGCCCCTGCCGCGCTCAGCCAGGGTGATGCGGTCACCATCGTGCGCCGCCCGCTCGAACAGGCGAACATCCTGATGGGCTTCCCCGGCCTCCTGGCCACCGACGATCGGCGCGTCACCATGAGCGTGCTCACCTCGATCTTCGGCGGGGGCATGTCCTCGCGCCTGTTCCAGGAGATCCGCGAGAAGCGCGGTCTGGCCTATTCGGTCTACTCCTTCGCGCCCGGCTACTCGGATGCGGGACTGTTCGGCATGTACGCGGGCTGCACCCCGGCGAAGTCCGGCCAGGTGGCCGAGCTGATGCTGGGCGAGCTGCACCGACTCGCCGACCACGGCGTCACGGCCGACGAGATGACGCGGGCCGCGGGGCAGTTGTCCGGCGCATCCGCTCTCGCCCTGGAAGACTCCGATACCCGGATGTCCCGGTTGGGCCGCGCCGAGATCACCCTCGGCGAGTTCATCGACCTCGACGAGGCCCTCCGCCGGCTCGCGCGCGTCACGGCCGACGACGTCCAGAACCTCGCCGCCGAGCTGGCCGCCGGCTCGCTCTCCATCTCCGCGGTCGGCGCGCTCGACGACGACGTCTTCGCCGGGATCCTGCCGACCGCAGTGCCCTCCTGAGCAAAACTGTCGGGCCCAGAAACTCGGAGCCCAGAAAACTCGGAGTCCAAAAACTCAGTGCCCGGATGCTGAATGCCCAGAACCACCGAGACCCAAAGCCGGGGCCACACGCTGATGTGCGCTCCTGACTGAGAGAGATCCCCTTGCACCATTACATTTACCTCGTTCGTCACGGTGAACAGCAGGATGCCGAGCACGGCATGCCCGACGGGCCTCTGTCCGCGCGCGGCACCCGGCAGGCTCAGCTGATCGCCGAGCGTCTCGGCGGCGTGCCGTTCACGGACGCTTGGCATTCCCCGCTGCAGCGCGCTGCCGACACGGCGAAAATCATCGCGCAGCGACTGCCGGCCCTGACCTCGGTGCCCAGCCCGCTGCTCTTCGACTGCATCCCCTCCGGCAGGGCGCCGGAGACGCCGTCGGCCTATGCGCCGTTCTTCGGTGGGGTCACCGAGGCCGACATCGAGGCCGGCAGCGCGCAGATGGGCGACGCCGTGGCCGAGTTCCTCCAGCCACGCCGCGGCGAACGCCACGACCTGCTGATCACCCACAACTTCGTCATCGCCTGGTTCGTTCGGGAGGTGCTCGGCGCCCCGGACTGGCGGTGGATCAGCATCAACCAGGCGAACTGCGGCCTCACCGTGCTGCACCAAAAACCGGGCCGCCCCTGGACGTTACTGACCCACAACGACACCGGGCACCTCCCCGTGGAGCTGCGCACCGGTCTGCCGGACCCGCTCCTGTTCTAGGTGGATAGGCGGGTTCCGGGCGGCCGATTCTCGGCTGGCCCGGCTTTGTCCGTCTTCCGGGTGAGGCTCTTGTGATACCAGGTCGTGGCATTCGGGTTGTCGTTATACGGCGCGACGGACTCGTAGCCCGACCGCGCGTAGAGCGCTCCGGCCGCGGTCAGGCTCGCGTTGGTGTCGAGCACGACGTCGTCGGCGCCGAACCCCCGGGCGCGTCGTTCGAGCTCGGTCAGCAGCGACTGCCCCCAGCCGCGCCCCCGCACCTGCGGCTGTAGCCAGAGATGTTTGATCTCGAACCGCACAGTTCCGGCCGGGGAATCCTCGAGACGACGGATGCCGCCACACCCCACAAACGCACGTTCGGCCGGTCCCATTTCCTCGCTGACCAACAGGAACACCCCGGACGGCGGCAGGAACTGGACCGGATCGGGGAACGTGGTGCGGTACCGGCCCTGCGCGGCCGGGAAGCCCGACTCCCGATCGCTGAAGTACTGGGTGAGCAGCACGATGGAGCCGGAATCCGTCACCGACACGGCGGTGAAGGCAAGGGCGGGAGTGTCAGGCATGGCCCAAGGCTAACTCGATGCCCCGCGATTGATAGATTGGACCCATGAAAACACGGGTGGCCATCGTCGGCGTATCGGGAACGATGGGCCGCCTGGTCTCGGGTCTCGTCGAGCAGTCCGAGGAGTACGATCTCGTCGCCGGCCTGAACTCGAAGAGCGACCTGTCCGAGATGATCGGCGCGGAGATCGTGATCGATCTGACCCTGCCCGGGGTCAGTCAAAGCGTGGTCGAGTTCGCGGTGGACCACGGCCTGCGCGTGCTCGTGGGCACCTCCGGCTGGTCGCAGTACCGCATCGACGCCCTCTCCGCCCGCCTCGCCGGGCAGAATGAGATCGGCGTCGTCATCATCCCCAACTTCTCGATGGGGTCGGTCATCGCGACAGGCCTGTCGGTGCTCGTCGCCCGCTTCTTCGACTCGATCGAGATCGTCGAGGCCCACCGGGCCGGCAAGGTGGACTCTCCGTCGGGCACGGCCGTGCGCACAGCCGAACTGATCGGGCGGGCCAGGGCCGAAATCGGGCCGGTGTCGGCGCCGCACACCGACCAGCGCGCCCGTGGCCAGCAGGTCTCGAGCATCCCCGTGCACAGCCTGCGCCTCGACGGCATGCTCGCCCGCCAGGACGTGTTCTTCGGCGGTGCGGGGGAGACCCTCACGATCAGCCACAACACCCTGTCGGCCGCATCCTACGAACGTGGCATCCTGCTGGCCCTGGCGGCCACGCGCACGGCCGTCGGCGTCACAGTCGGGCTCGACCAGATCATCGATCTCGGACTGGGTGCGCCCACGACGGTCACGACTGCCCACCCGGGTGAGGCCGCCGAATGAAGGGCCGGCTTGCCGCCGGCCTGATGGCCCTGCTGCTGGTGTTCTACCTGGTCCTCGTCGGCTGGCGAGCGGTGTTGTTCCTGCAGAGCGGCGAAATCATCGGCATCGTGATCGGGGTGGCGCTTCTCGTACTCCCGTTGGTCGGAGTCTGGGCGCTGGTCGCCGAACTCCAGTTCGGGCGCAACTCCGAGCGGCTCGTGCGCCGACTGGAGGCCGAGGGCGGACTCCCCGTCGAAGAACTGCCGATCCGGCCGAGCGGACGCCCCATGCGGGACGAGGCCGACGCCGAATTCCCGATCTACAAGGCGGCCGTCGATGCCGCCCCCGACGACTGGCGCGCCTGGTTCAGGCTCGGCCTGGCCTACAACTCCTCGGGGGACCGCCGCCGCGCCCGCGGCGCCATCCGTACCGCGATCGCCCTCGAGCGCTCCTAGCCTCCGCCGGTGCGTGAGCCCGCCGAAACCCGGTGACCCGGCCCTCGAACCAGCTCACCCGCATCCATCACCGCGCGCTAAAGGGGTGGCGCCTCGGCCGTCCACGGCCGCGAACGGTCAGAACTACGGGCGGCTGAGCATCCAGGCCACGGCCTCGGCCGCGGTCGTGTGGGTGAAGACGAAACCGTCTGTGTGCAGCTTCTCCGGCACGATCTGCTGGTCGGCGAGCAGCAGTGCGCGAGCGGCATCCTGCAGTGCGAGCGTCAGCACGAATTCCGGCACCGGCACCAGGAACGGGCGGTGCAGCCCGGCCGAGACGGCCCGGATGACGTCGTTCGCGGTGGCCGGTGTCGGGCCGACCAGGTTGACCGGACCCGACAGCGTCGAGGTGAGCAGGTGCACGACGGCCGCGGCCTCATCGTGCAGGCTGATCCACGGCCAGTGCTGGGTGCCACGGCCGAGCGGGCCGCCCAGGCCGAGCTTGACGATCGGCAGAAGCGGCTTCAGGGCGCCGCCGCGGGCGATGACCAGCCCGGTGCGGAGGGTGACGACACGGGTCAACTCCGGCGCACGTTCGGCCTCGGCCTCCCAGTCTCGGGTGACCTTCGCCAGAAAATCGTTGCCGGCCGGGGAGTTTTCGGTGAGTACCTCACTCGGACGGTCGCCGTAGATGCCCACCGCCGACGCATTGAGCAGCACGGCCGGCGGTGTCGCCTGCCGGCCCATGGCATCCGTCAGCGTGCGTGTGGCCTGCACCCTCGAGTCACGGATCTCCCGGCGATAGGCCTTCGTCCATGGCAAACGGGCGATGGAAGCCCCCGACAGGTTGATCACGGCGTCGACGCCGTCGAGGGCGCCCTTGTCCAGGCTCAGCGCGGCCGGGTCCCAGCGGAATTCGTCGGCCCCGCGCGGGTCGCGGCGCACCAGGTGGGCCACGGTGTGGCCGGCCGCGCGCAACTGTGCGCTCAGCTCGGTGCCGATCAGTCCGGACGCGCCGGAGACGAGAACTCGCATTGTGTGCGGGCCGCGCCTACGCCAGCTCGGCTTCGATGGTGATCGGGATGCCCGCGAGCGCCTTCGAAATCGGGCAGTTGGCCTTGGCGTCCTCGGCGTAGACCGCGAACTCCTCTTCGGTCAGGCCGGGGATCTTGGCGCTGACCAGGAGGTGGCTGCCCACCACGCCGACGCCGGCTTCGAAGGTGACGGCCGCGGTGGTCTGGATGCTGTCGGGGGTGTGTCCGCCGGCGCTGAGGCCGTTGGCCAGGGCCATCGAGAAGCAGGCCGCGTGGGCGGCTCCGAGAAGCTCTTCCGGGTTGGTGGTGTTCGGGGTGCCGACGGACCGGGCCTGCCAGGTGACCGGGAACTCGGCGGTCTTGGAGGAGTCGAGGGTGACGGTACCGCTGCCGGACTTCAGATCGCCGGTCCAGACAGTTGTTGCTTCGCTGGTGAGTGCCATGGTGTTGCCTCCTGAAAGTGGAGCTTCAGCCTAACTGTCGCCTCGGCCCACAGGGGGTTCACTCTCAGCCAATGATCAGGGATGAAGCCGCGGCAGCCATCAGCTCCCGGCCACGGCCGTCGGCCCGCGTCCGAGGATGCCGGCACGCACCAGGAGCAGGTACAGCTGGCAGCCGAGGCAGTAATCGAACACGGCGTTCAGGAACGCCGCGACGAATGCGACGGCGGCAGCGACGCCCACAGCGGGCGTCAGCCCGGCCAGACCGAGCAGCACGCCGGTCACGGTGACCAGCAGCCCTACCCCCTGCGCAAACGTCGGCGCGGCCGATTTCTCCAGTGCGACGGGCGGGCCGAGCCGCGGCCGCACGACGGTCTTGAACAGCACGCCGTACGGGTGCCGCCCGGCGCCGGCGAAGGCACCCCAGGCAAAGAGGGCCGCGAGAATCGTGAGGAGGACGAAGGCGGCGACGGATGCCCCGGTCAGCGACAGGAACACCACCACCAGGAGCAGAACGGCCGTGATCGCGGCGCCGAAGCGTGGTCCGCGCGGGTCGAGGTCCGGGCGATCCAGGCGGACCCGGCGCGCGGAGGGCTGCGGCCGGGGTTCAGCGGGCGAGCTGGGCATGGCTGCTCCCGGTGAGGTCGTCGAGTTGCCGGAGGACGCCGGCCCGGTTCGGAACGCCGCCGATCCGGGCGCGCACCTGACCGGTTCCATCGAGGATGAGTGTGGTCGGGGTTTGCAGGATCCCGAACCGGTTCGCGAGGTCGCGGCGGTGGGTCAGGTCGACGTCCAGGTGCGCGACGCCGGGACGTGACCGGGCCAGGCCGGCGAGGAGCACCTGGGTGCCGGGGCAGCGGGTGCAGTGACTGGTGGAGAACTGCACGAGCGTGGCGTTCGCCCCGAACGGAACCCGGCTGCTGACATCCGCCGGCGTGAGCGCGTCCGGCACACCGAGCGCTTCCGGAGCCGCCGGGGCGACCACGATGGGGCGCCCCTGGCGGGACCGCCAGACGAGGCCCAGCACGGTGGCGCCCGAGACGAGAACCAGCACGAGAATCAGGGCGGAGATCGGACTCATGCTGCGACGATACAAGGATCTCGGACCGGTCGGGTCCGTGTGACGACAGGTTACGCGTGCAGCAGGTATCGTTTAGCCGTGTCTGAAATTGAGTTCCGCTCCGATGTAACCGTCGAACTGGTGCGCGCGAGCGCCCACGACTCCGATGTGCTGTTCGCCGCACGGGTGTCGACTCAGGGGGAGCAGACCCTGACTAAGGCCCTGCTCGAGGAATCGGACGGCGACGCCGCGAGCACGGGTGACGCCGGGCTGATCAACTACCTCATGCGCGACCGCCACGGCTCGCCGTTCGAGCACAACTCGATGACCTTTTACGTGCAGGCGCCGATCTTCGTGTTCCGCGAGTTCATGCGGCACCGCATCGCCTCCTATAACGAGGAATCGGGCCGCTACCGAGAGCTGAACCCGGTCTTCTACGTTCCGGCCCCGACCCGCAACCTCGTGCAGGTCGGCAAGCCCGGCGCCTACGACTTCCTGCCCGGCACGGCCGAGCAGGCCGCGCTGGTCGACCAGCTGACCCGCGAGGCCTCCGCGCACGCCTACGCGTCGTATCAACGGATGCTCGAAGCCGGCGTGGCCCGCGAGGTTGCCCGCATCGTGTTGCCGCTCAACATCTTCTCCTCGATGTACGTGACCATGAACGCCCGGTCGCTGATGAACTTTCTCAGTCTGCGCACCAAGCGCGAGGGAACCCACTTCCCGTCGTTCCCGCAGCGCGAGATCGAGATGTGCGCCGAGAAGATGGAAGACCAGTTCGCGGCCTTGATGCCGCTTACCTACGCCGCTTTCAACAAGAACGGTCGCGTCGCCCCGTAACGTGACGCCGCGGCGGTGCGGGGCCCCACGCTGACCGGTAGCCTGTCCCTCGTGTCTATGTCTCAGAATCCCTTCGGCCAGGTCCTCGTTGCCCTGGTGACTCCCTTCACCGCCGACGGCGAAGTCGACTGGGCGGGCGTGGCCCAGCACATCGACGACGTCATCAACGCCGGAGCGGACGGCATCGTCGTCACCGGCACCACCGGTGAGACGTCTACCCTCACCGACGCGGAGAAGATCCGCCTGGTCGAGGTCGGCAGGGATATCTCCGGCGGACGCGCGAAGATCATCACCGGCGGCGGGTCCAACGAGACCGCCCACGCCATGCAGCTTGCCAAGCAGAGCGAGAAGGCGGGCGCCGACGGCAACATGATCGTCACCCCGTACTACAACAAGCCCACCCAGGCCGGCGTGCTCACCCACTTCCGCATGATCGCGGATGCCACGGATCTGCCCGTGATCCTCTACGACATCCCCGGACGCACCGGTATCCCGATCGAATACAAGACGATCCTGCGGGCCGCGAAGCACCCGAACATCCTCGCCGTCAAAGACGCCAAGGGTGACCTGGCCCAGGTCAGCCGCGTGCTCAACCAGACCGACCTGATGTACTTCTCCGGCGACGACCCCAACGTTCTGCCGCACCTGTCGATCGGGGCGACCGGCCTGATCGGGGTCACGGCGAACATCGCCGCGACCCCGTATCGCCAGATGGTCGACGCCGTGAATGCGGGAGACCTGAAGGCGGCCACCGCCGCGCACCAGCAGCTCGAACCGCTGGTGCGGGCCTGCATGACGCACGTTCCGGGTACGGTCGCGGTCAAGTACATCCTGCACGGCCTCGGCCGAATCAACAGCCCGCGCGTGCGCCTGCCCCTCGTCGGCCCGGAGGAGTGGGAAGCCGCCCAGATCGAAGACGAAATAGACCTGGTCAAGAACATCCCCGGGGTCGACTTCTCCAACTTCCGCCCGGACCGCAATGCCGCGGCCGGCGGCGCCCTGCCGAAGGTCGCCGGAACGACACGCTAACCGCCCCACCGAACCCCGAGGAGGGCTTGTGCCCATCGATGTGTACGACCCGGCCCCGCTCATGGCGGGAACCCTCCGCATCACGCCGATCGGTGGCCTCGGCGAAATCGGCCGCAACATGACCACGTTCGAGATCGACGGCAAGCTGCTGATCGTCGACTGCGGGGTGCTGTTCCCCGAGGAGCACCAGCCGGGCGTCGACCTGATCCTGCCCGACTTCAGCCCCATCCGGGACCGCCTCGACGACATCCTCGCGGTCGTGCTCACGCACGGCCACGAGGACCACATCGGTGCCGTCCCCTACCTCTTGAAGCTGCGCGCGGACATCCCGCTGATCGGTTCGGGCCTGACCCTCGCCTTCATCGAGGCGAAGCTCAAGGAACATAAGATCATCCCGTACACGCTGCAGGTCCGGGAAGGCCAGAAGGAACGGCTCGGCCCGTTCAACCTCGAATTCGTCGCCGTGAACCACTCCATCCCCGACGCCCTGGCCGTGGCCATCAAGACCGTCGGCGGCACGGTGCTGCACACCGGCGACTTCAAGATGGACCAACTGCCGCTCGATGACCGCCTCACCGACCTGCGCGAATTCGCGCGCCTCGGCACCGAGGGCGTCGACCTGTTCCTGGTCGATTCCACCAACGCGGATGTCCCCGGCTTCACCCCCACGGAACGCTCCATCGGCCCCGTGCTCGACGATGTCATCGCCCGGGCTCCGCGGCGGGTGATCGTGGCCAGCTTCTCCAGCCACGTGCACCGGGTGCAGCAGGTACTCGACGCCGCCCACGCGAACGGACGCCGGGTCGCGCTCCTGGGCCGCTCGATGGTGCGCAACATGACCATCGCCGCGGACCTCGGCCACCTGCGGGTGCCGGAGGGCGTGCTGGTGGACTTCAAGAAGGCCGGCAACATCGCGGGTGACAAGATCGTCTACATGTCGACGGGCTCACAGGGTGAGCCGATGGCCGTGCTCAGCCGGATGGTGAACCAGGACCACCAGATCGAGGTCGGCCCCGGCGACACCGTCATCCTGGCCTCCAGCCTGATCCCCGGCAACGAGAACGCTGTCTACCGCATCATCGACGGCCTGACCAAGCTCGGCGCCACGGTCGTTCATAAGGGCAACGCGAAGGTGCACGTCTCCGGGCACGCCGCCGCCGGGGAACTGACCTACTGCTACAACATCCTGAAACCGAAGAACGTGCTGCCTGTGCACGGCGAATACCGGCACCTGGTCGCCAATGCCAAGCTCGCGGTGCAGACCGGCGTGCCGGAGGCGAACGTGCTCCTGGCCGAAGACGGCACGGTCATTGACCTCAAGGACGGTGTGGCCACCAAGGTCGGCCAGCTGGACCTCGGCTACGTCTACGTCGACGGCTCCACCGTCGGCGAGATCACCGAGGCCGACCTCAAGGACCGCCGCACCCTCGCCGAGGAGGGATTCATTTCGATCATCATCGTGGTCGACGCCGCCACCGGCAGGGTGATCGTCGGGCCGGAGATCCACGCGAAGGGCTTCGCCGAAGACGCCTCCGTGTTCGACGCCGTGCGCCCGAAAATCGAGGCGGCCCTGGCGGAAGCCGCCGAGCACGGGGTGCGCGACCCGTTCGCGCTGCAGCAGATCGTGCGCCGCACGGTCGGCCGCTGGGTGAATACCGCCTTCCGCCGCCGCCCGATGATCGTCCCCCTGGTGATCGAGGCCTGATCCCGCCGAGGGCGACGGATGCCGCGCGTCCGCCCGCCCCTGATGTCGCAGTCACTGATCGCCGCCCGCAGGCGTTGTGGCGTGCCTAAGCCCCAATGTCGGGGGATCGAAGTACCGTAGGTGCATGGCTACGAGCACTAAGTCGAACGGTCGCGCCCGCAGCACGCCTGCGCGCGGCACCCCGGCGCGCAAGCCCGCAGCCCGCACTGCCGCTCAGAAGACGGTCAAGTTCACCGCGGTCGAGGTCAAGCCGAGCCTGTTCGTGCGGTCGTGGATGGCCCTGGCCCACGTGACCGGCGGGGCCGCCCGGGCGCTCGGCCCGGAGAAGCTTTCCAAAGAAGAACGCCGCGACGGCCTGCCCTTCTTCCTCGTGCTGCTGTCGGTCGCCGGTGCCGTGATCGAGTGGTTCCTGATCAACAACGCGGTCGCCCAGACCCTCGACGCCTGGACCTTCGGCGGCCTGTTCGGCCGCGTCGCGTTCGCCCTGCCCGTGATCATGCTGCTCTTCTCCGTCTGGCTGTTCCGCAAACCCAGTTCGGTGCACGACAACGGCCGCATCGGCATCGGACTATCCGTGCTGCTCGTTTCGGTGTCGGGGCTCTGCCACATCTTCGGTGGCCAGCCTGCCCCCAGCGACGGCATGGAGACCCTCGCACTGGCCGGCGGCGTCATCGGCTGGATGATCGCTGCCCCCCTGATCTACCTGACCACGGCGATCGGTGCCACCATCGTCGTCATCCTGCTTCTCGCCCTGAGCCTCTTCATCATCACCAAGACCCCGCCCAACCGCATCGGTGAACGCAGCCGGGAGCTCTATGCCTGGCTGTTCGGGGCCCAGCTCCCCGATCCCGAGGAGCGCGCCGCCGCCCGGGAAGCGAAGCATGAGAAGGCCGTTCAGGTCGAACTGGACGGGGTCGACGACGACGACGCAGATGCCGGAGCGCTGCCCTGGTGGCGGCGCAACACGAGTAAGCGCGAGGAGGACCCTGACTTCGGCGGGCCGCTCGGCCCGAACGGTGCCGGTACCCCCGCCGACGATCCGAGCGCCGCCGGCCCGCACGGCGCCGACCCGCTGCGCACCCTGCTCGGCGGCGACAAACGAGGCAGCTTCGACACCGCGCTGGAGACGACGCCGACGACCCCGGGTCCCAACCAGGACCATTACGGCACCGAGGTGCTCGAAGACCTGCTCCGAGCCGAAGACGCCCTCAAACGCTTCACGGGCGCGATCGACCTGCCGCACGGCTCCTCGACCGGGCTCCAGGCCGACGACCAGACGGGCCTGACCGAGGTTCTTCCCGGATTGACCGGATCAGGATTCGACGCCCTCGACCCGGCCGCGGCCGGTGGGGCCGTCGGTTCCACCGACACGCCCCTGCCGCTGGTACCGGCCCCGATTCCGCCGGCATCAGACCAGCCCGCCGCGCCCTACCTGCTGCCCTCGGACACGACCCTCACCAAGGGCCCGCCGGCCAAGGCCCGCTCGGCGGCCAACGACGAGATCGTCAAGTCCATCACTGAGGTGCTGAGCCAGTTCCAGGTCGACGCGAAGGTGACCGGGTTCTCCCGCGGCCCCACCGTCACCCAGTACGAGATCCAGCTCGGCCCCGGAGTCAAGGTGGAGCGCGTCACCGCGCTGAGCAAAAACCTCTCCTACGCCGTCGCCTCCAACGAGGTGCGCATCCTGTCGCCGATCCCGGGCAAGAGCGCGATCGGCATCGAGATCCCCAACACCGACCGCGAAATCGTCACCCTCGGTGACGTGCTCCGCTCCCCGGCGGCCTCGAACAGCACCCACCCGATGACCATCGGCGTCGGGAAAGACGTCGGCGGCGGCTTCGTGCTCGCCAACCTCGCCAAGATGCCTCACCTCCTGGTCGCCGGTTCCACTGGTTCCGGCAAGTCCAGCTTCGTCAACTCCATGATCACGAGCCTGCTCATGCGGGCCAAGCCGAGCGACGTGCGCATGGTGCTGATCGACCCGAAGCGGGTCGAACTGGCCGCCTACGCCGGGGTCCCTCACCTGATCACCCCCATCATCACCAGCCCGAAAAAGGCCGCCGAGGCGCTGCAGTGGGTGGTGAAAGAGATGGACATGCGATACGACGATCTGGCCAGCTTCGGATTCCGCCACATCGACGACTTCAACAAGGCCGTCGTCAACAACGAGATCGTGCTGCCCGCCGGCAGCCTGCGCAGCCTCAAGCCGTACCCCTACCTCCTGGTCGTCGTCGACGAGCTCGCCGACCTGATGATGGTCGCACCGCGCGACGTCGAAGACTCGATCGTGCGCATCACCCAGCTGGCCCGCGCTTCGGGCATCCATCTCGTGCTCGCCACCCAGCGCCCCAGCGTCGACGTCGTCACGGGCCTGATCAAGGCCAACGTGCCCTCCCGCCTCGCCTTCGCCGTGACCAGCGTCACCGATTCCCGGGTCATCCTCGACCAGCCGGGCGCCGACAAGCTGATCGGGCAGGGCGACGCCCTGTTCCTGCCGATGGGAGCCTCCAAGGCCATCCGCGTGCAGGGGGCCTGGGTGAACGAGGCCGAGATCGAACGCGTCGTCAAGCACGTCACTCTGCAGGCCCGCCCCGACTACCGGCCGGATGTCTCCATGGTCGCCCCCCGCAAAGAGATCGACTCCGACATCGGAGACGACCTCGAGGTGCTCCTGGCCGCGGCGGAACTGGTCGTGTCGACCCAGTTCGGGTCCACCTCGATGCTGCAGCGCAAGCTCCGGGTCGGCTTCGCCAAGGCGGGTCGCCTGATGGACCTGCTCGAGTCCCGCGAAATCGTCGGTCCCTCCGAGGGATCGAAGGCGCGCGACGTGCTCGTCTCCGTGGAGCAGCTGCCCGGCGTGCTGGCCCTGCTGCGCGGCTCCGACGCCGAACATCACGCCGCCACAGCCACCGCTCAGGCCGCCGCGGCTCACCAGTCCGCGGCCCAGCACACGCCCGGCCCGCCCGATCCGCGCTACGCCGACGACCCGGTCGCCAAAATGTCGGAGGGGTACCTTGAAGAAGATGCATCTCCCGATGAAGACGCCTGGCAACTGACCGACAGGGACTGACCCATGGCCACACCATCCACGCCGGTCGTACGGCCCAGCAACTGGAATCTCCCGAATCTGATCACGATCGTGCGCATCCTGCTCGCGCCGGTGTTCATCTATCTGCTCCTCGCCGACGCCGGCCAGGACGGCGCGCTGCGCTGGTGGGCGGCCGCCCTGTTCATCGTGGCCATCGCCACCGACGGGATCGACGGGGCCATCGCCCGCCGGCGCAACCTGGTCACCGACCTGGGCAAGATCCTCGATCCGATCGCCGACAAGGTGCTCACCGGCGGAGCCCTGGTCTGCCTCTCCCTCCTCGGCGAGCTGTGGTGGTGGGTGACCATCGTCATCCTCGTGCGCGAAGTCGGCATCACGGTGTTCCGGTTCGTCATGCTGAAGGACCGGGTCATCCCGGCCTCACGGGGGGGCAAGCTCAAGACCGTGTTGCAGTCCGTGGCGATCTCGCTCGCCCTCGTGCCCCTCTGGCTGCTACTGGGCGACTGGATCTACTGGGTCAACTGGACGGCCATGGCCCTCGCCCTCATCGTTACCGTCGTCACCGGCTTCGACTACCTCGTGGCGGCGCGGCGCGAGAACCGGCTCCAGCACGACCGTGGCTGATCCGATTCCCCCGGCATTCGCCGAGAGCCTGTCACCCGCTGACACACCCGGAGCGACGGATGCCACCGCGCGCCTCGTCGCCGAACTCAGCCGCCGCGGCCTCACTATCGCCGTGGCCGAGTCCCTTACCGGCGGGGCGCTGACAGCCGAACTCGTCCGCATCCCCGGCGCATCCGTCGTCGTCAACGGGGGAGTGGTGGCGTACCAGAGTGCGCTCAAGCACACCCTCCTCGGCGTCGACGCGGCTCTGCTCGAGGAGCACGGTGCGGTGCACCCGCAGGTTGCCCTGCAGATGGCAGAGGGCGTGCGTACGCGCCTCGCCGTCGACGGCCGGCCCGCCGACATCGGCATCGCCACGACGGGCGTGGCAGGGCCGGACGGCCAGGGCGGCCACGAGCCGGGGACGGTGTTCCTCGGGCTGGCTCGTAGAGGAGAAATATCGGTCATCCCGCTCCGGCTGCACGGAGACCGTGCTCTCATTCGAGCAGCCTCCGTGGCCGCGGCCATCGAAGCTGTGTGGCAGCTGTTAGCCCGTGACGCGGTGGAATAGTTCCCCGAATTCCGTGGTTACAACGAGCGTATTCACAAGAAAAGCCCAGTCGATATCGGTAGTGTCAGGGTGTTCAAGGTTGTAGTACTCTTGCGATCCAACACACGAAACCACCCGGTTGAGTGGGCGCCAGAAGTATCAAACGGTACTCGATAAGCAACACATAATCAGTACGAGAAGGAGGTTCCGATGATTCTTGTTCGACAGGAAATCGGCGATGTGCTCAGGGACTTCCGCCTGCAGAAAGGGCGCACACTCCGTCAGGTAGCCAGCAGGGCCAGCGTGGCCCTCGGGTATCTGAGCGAGGTGGAGCGTGGCCAGAAAGAAGCGTCTTCCGAGATTCTGGCTTCCGTTGCAGAAGCGTTGGAGACCCCGATCTCGGTCATCATGCGGGAAGTCGGCGACCGACTGGCCATCATCGAGGGAATCGACAGGTTCCCCGACACTGTGCCCGACGAGCTCGTGGCCACCTACGACGACATGATGGTGCGCTAGTTCCATCCCATGCGACTCGGTGAGTTCCGTCAGGCTCTGAGCGACGAGTTCGGCGATGGCTACGGCCGCGTTCTCACTCGCGATCTCATTCTGACCCCGTTTGGCTGCACCGCCGACCAGGCTCTGGCCGGCGGTGCTTCGGCGCGCGACGTCTGGCTGGCCCTCTGCGCCGAGACGGATGTCCCGAAGGCCCGTTGGTACGGTGCGGGCCTCCCCGCCGCCCGCAGCTAGGTTTCGCTCGACACGCGCCGGATTTCGGGGAATTCTCGAATGCGTGTTCGCATTTTGATATGCTCCTCCACAGCAGGAGTCGAAGACGGCTTGTCCACTGCCGCTCCCCGCTCCCGGCTCTGTCGGACGTGCCGCGTACAGTCGGTTTGTGTCAGCGACAGAGAGCACATGCCTTGTTGAAAGCGGGTGTCGGGGTCTTCCCGGTAGCCAAACGCAACAGCCTATAGGCGCCGAAATGCACGACCGAAGGAGACCCCTCATGGCATCATCAGCAGATCGCGAAAAAGCGCTTGACACCGCTCTCGCAGCAATCGACCGCCAGTTCGGCAAGGGTTCGATCATGCGTTTGGGCAGCGACGAGCGCGCCCCCGTCGAGACGATCTCCACGGGGTCGATCGCGCTGGACGTGGCCCTCGGCATAGGTGGCCTGCCCCGAGGTCGCATCGTGGAGATCTACGGTCCGGAATCGTCGGGAAAGACCACGCTCACCCTGCACGCCATCGCGAACGCGCAGAAGAACGGCGGCATCGCCGCCTTCATCGACGCCGAGCACGCTCTGGACCCTGAGTACGCCCGCAAGCTCGGAGTCGACATCGACGCGCTCCTCGTCTCCCAGCCCGATACGGGTGAGCAGGCGCTGGAAATCGCCGACATGCTCGTGCGAAGCGGATCCATCGACCTGATCGTGATCGACTCCGTCGCCGCGCTGGTTCCCCGCGCCGAGATCGAGGGCGAGATGGGTGACTCGCACGTGGGCCTGCAGGCCCGTCTGATGTCCCAGGCCTTGCGCAAGCTCACCGGTGGCCTCAGTCAGACCAACACCACCATGATCTTCATCAACCAGTTGCGCGAGAAGATCGGGGTCTTCTTCGGCAGCCCCGAGACCACCGCCGGGGGCAAGGCGCTCAAGTTCTACGCGTCGGTGCGCCTCGACATCCGCCGTATCGAGACCCTGAAAGACGGCACCGAGGCCGTCGGTAACCGCACGCGGGTCAAGGTCGTCAAGAACAAGATGGCACCGCCCTTCAAGCAGGCGGAATTCGACATCATCTACGGCATCGGCATCTCCCGGGAAGGCAGCCTGATCGACTTCGGTGTCGAGCACGGCATCGTCAAGAAGTCCGGCGCCTGGTACACCTACGACGGCGACCAGCTGGGCCAGGGCAAGGAGAACTCGCGCAACTTCCTGCTGCGCGAAGCGGAGATGGCCAACGAGATCGAGAACAAGATCCTCTTCAAGCTCGGGATCAGCCCCGAGGGTGCGGCCGCCAAGAAGGCTCAGGCCGCAATCGACGCCGCAGCCGCCCTGGTCACCGCAGCCGCAGCCAAGGAGGCCGCAGCCGCCAAGGCGGAGTCCCTCCAGGCCAAGCTCGCCGCCCGCAAGGGGGCGTAGCGCATGGTCCACTTCGAGCCGGCCGACGAGGTCGCGTCGCTGAGTGCGGCACGTCGCAAGAGCGCGGCCCGCGGCACCGCCGCGATCCGGCCGGTTGAGCTCGAGGCGGCGCCGATCGCCGACGAACGACTGGCGCCCGTCTCGTATCTCGGCGACGGTGGTCCGGCGGCGTCGAGCGGCCCCGCAGTCGACAGCGTTGCCGGTGCCGGTGCCGGTGCCGGTGCCGGTGTCGGTGCCGGTGCCGACGACGGTGCCGACGACGGGGACGACACCCCCGAGGGAGTGGCCTCCCGGGCCGCCGTCGATCGCGAGCACGCCGAAGGGGTGCTGCGCCAGCGGCTGCGCGGCCGGTCCCTGTCGGCGGCCGAGGCCCGCACAATTCTTGGCGGTACGGAGGTCGCTGAGCACGAGATCGAAGAGATCATCGAGCGCTTCATCGAGTTGTCCTACATCGACGAGGGCCGCCTCGCCGATCAGATCGTGCACAGCCACCACGAGCGCAAAGGCCTGGGACGCTCCGGCGTGCAGGCGGAGATGCGCCGCCGCGGGCTCGATCAGGACCTCATCCTGGAAAAGCTCGACGAAATGCCCGACGACGAGACGGAACGGGCCATCGAAATAGCCGTCAAGCGGGTGGGGCAGCTCGGGCGGCTCGACGACCAGACCATCGACCGTCGACTCAACGCGTTCCTGATGCGCAAGGGCTATTCCTCGTCCATCGTGCGCGTGGCGGTGAAGGCCGCCCTTGCCTCCCGCGGTGGTTCGCCATCGCGGGTGCGGTTCCAGTAGGGAGCGGGTCGGGGCAACCCGGCCCGGTTTCGGAGGTGCCACGCGTAAGCTGGTACCCACTATGACCAGCAGCACCGCTACGCCCCCATTCTCCAGCGCCGAGACGCTGGACCCGCAGCAGTCGGCCCTGCGTACCGCGGCCCTGCGCACCTCGGCCCTGCGCACCTCGGCCCTGAGCGCGCCGACTCTGATTGCTCCAAGCCAGGCCTCGCACGACGCTGAGGGCCGGGCCCGCACCTACGAGGTGCGCACCTTCGGCTGCCAGATGAACGTGCACGACTCCGAACGGCTCAGCGGGTCGCTCGAAGCGGCCGGCTACGTGACGGCCGACGGGGAGGAAGCCGACATCGTCGTGCTCAACACGTGTGCCGTGCGCGAGAACGCCGACAACAAGCTCTACGGCAACCTGGGGCAGCTGGCCTCGGTCAAGCGCCGCCACGACGGCATGCAGATTGCCGTCGGCGGGTGCCTGGCCCAGAAAGACAAGGACGTCATCCTCAAGAAGGCACCCTGGGTCGACGTCGTCTTCGGGACGCACAACATGGGGTCACTGCCGAGCATGCTCGAGCGTGCGCGGCACAACGGCGAGGCCCAGCTCGAAATCCTCGACTCCCTCGAGACCTTCCCCTCGACCCTGCCCACGAAGCGCGATTCGAGCTACAGCGGCTGGGTCTCCATCTCCGTCGGCTGCAACAACACCTGCACGTTCTGCATCGTGCCCGCGCTGCGCGGTAAGGAGAAGGACCGCCGTCCCGGCGAGATCCTCGCCGAAATCCAGGCCCTCGTCGACGACGGGGCAATCGAGGTCACCCTGCTCGGCCAAAACGTCAACTCCTACGGGGTTGAGTTCGGCGACCGTCTCGCCTTCGGCAAACTGCTGCGCGCGGCCGGCAAGATCGAGGGGCTGGAACGCATCCGTTTCACCAGCCCGCACCCAGCTGCTTTCACCGATGACGTGATCGACGCCATGGCCGAGACGCCGTCGGTCATGCCGCAGTTGCACATGCCGTTGCAGTCCGGCTCGGACCGTATCCTCAAGGCCATGCGCCGCTCCTACCGTTCGGCGCGATTCCTCGGCATCCTCGACCGCGTCCGAGCGCAGATGCCGCACGCGGCCATCAGCACGGACGTCATCGTCGGCTTCCCCGGCGAGACCGAGGAGGACTTCCAGGAGACCCTGAGGGTCGTGGAGTTGGCCCGGTTCGCCACCGCCTTCACCTTCCAGTACTCCATCCGGCCCGGGACCCCCGCCGCGACGCTGCCCGACCAGGTCCCCAAGGAGATCGTCCAGGATCGTTACGAGCGCCTCGCCGCCCTGCAGGAGCGCATCTCCTGGGAGGAGAACCAGGCCGTGGTCGGTCGCGAGGTCGAACTGCTCGTCGCCAACGGCGAGGGCCGCAAGGACGCCGACACCCGTCGACTCAGCGGCCGCGCGCTTGACAGCCGGCTCGTGCACTTCGACGTGCCGGAGGGCTCGGAACTGCCCCGTCCGGGCGACCTCGTGACCGTCACGGTCACCCAGGCGGCCCCCTTCCACCTGATCGCCGACTCCGTCGACGGGGCTCCGCTGCGCATCCGGCGCACCATCGCCGGCGACGCCTGGGACCGCCTCGAAGTCGAGTCCTGCGGCGTGCCCAGTCACGGCGGAGTCGCCGGCGGGTCTGGCTCGGTCTCCCTCGGCCTGCCGACCCTGCGCCTACCCGACCGAGCCGTGGGCTCGCCCGCGGTGACCAGTTCCAGCACCACGCCGATCTACGACGTCACCGACGGGGAGCGCTAGGCAGGTGCCTGGCCCGAACCCGGTGACCGGCACCGACCCGACACTGATCGTTGTCGTCGGACCCACCGGCACCGGCAAGTCCGACCTCTCGCTCGACCTCGCCGAACGCCTGGCTGAGGCCGGTCGGGGGGCGGAGATCGTCAACGCCGACGCCATGCAGCTGTACCGCGGCATGGACATCGGCACCGCCAAGCTCACCGTGCTGGAGCGCCGCGGCATCCCGCACCACCTGCTCGACGTGCTTTCGGTCACCGACGACGCCACCGTCGCCCGTTACCAGACGGAGGCCCGCGCCGCGATCACCGACATCGTGGCGCGCGGCAACGTGCCCATCCTGGTCGGCGGCTCCGGGCTCTACGTGTCCGCCGTGGTCTACGACTTCCAGTTCCCCGGCACGGATGCCGTGCTGCGCGCCCGACTCGAAGCCGAGCTGACCGAGCAGGGGCCCGGCGCCCTGTACACCCGGTTGAAGGCCGTGGACCCCGTCGCCGCCGCCCGCATCGGCGCCGGCAACGGTCGGCGCCTCGTGCGCGCCCTCGAGGTCGTGGAGCTGACCGGGGGGCCGCACACCGCCGCCCTGCCCGACGAGCCGGTCTACTGGATGCCCGCGGTCACAGTGGGACTCCGCGCCCAGCGTGCCGAGCTCACCCCCCGCCTCGACGCCCGGGTGGAGGGCATGTGGGCCCGCGGACTCGTCGAGGAGGTGCGCGGGCTGATTCCGAGTGGAATCGAGACCGGTGTCACGGCCAGCCGGGCCATCGGCTACGCCCAGGCCCTTGGGCAGCTGACGGGCAGCCTCAGCCGGGCGGAGGCCATCCAGGAGACGCAGCAGTTCACCCGCCGGTACGCGAGACGGCAGGTGAGCTGGTTCAAGCGTTCCCCGCACACCCACTGGATCGACTTCGACGCGCCGGATCGGGTTGACCGGGCGCTGACCCGCCTGGCCGACCCGGAGCAGCCGGCCGAGCACTGGGCGATCGAGCCGGCCTCCTAAACTGGACGGCATGGGTATTGATCTGAACTTCACCAAGGGCCACGGCACCGGGAACGACTTCGTGCTTTTCTCTGATCCCGACGGGCAGATCGACCTCACCCCGAGCCAGATCCGGGCCATCTGCGACCGCCGATTCGGCATCGGTGCCGACGGCATCATCCGCGCGGTGCGCTCCACGAGCCTGGCCGCCGGCGCGATCGCCCTCGCCGAGGACGACGCGGCCGAATGGTTCATGGACTACTGGAACGCCGACGGCACGGTGTCCGAGATGTGCGGCAACGGCATCCGCGTCTACACCCGCTTCCTGGTGGAGCAGGGCCTGACCACGCTCGACCGCGGCGACACGCTCTGCATCGGCACCCGCGGGGGAGTGCGCGACGTTCAGCGCGGCGCAACCGGCTACCAGGTCGACCTCGGCCGGTGGCGCCTCGACGGCGGTGAACCGCTCGTTCGGGCGAAGGACCTGCCCGTGGCCCGCCCCGGTCTCGGCATCAACGTGGGTAACCCGCACGTGGTCGTGGCCCTGGCCGACGACGACGAGCTCGCAGGCGTCGACCTCACCTTCGTGCCGCAGCTCGACCCTGACCCGGCGGCCGGGGCGAACATCGAGCTCGTGCTGCCGGGCGATCCGCTCGTCGTGAACGGTGTCGGCCGCATCCGGATGCGCGTGCACGAGCGCGGCAGCGGCGAAACACTCTCCTGCGGTACGGGGGCGGCCGCGGCGGCCCTCGCCACCCGGCACTGGGCCGGCGCGGGTGCCCCGAACCAGTGGCAGGTCGAGGTCACCGGCGGCACGCTCGGCGTGCGCATGTTCCCGACCGAGGACGGCGAACACGTCTCACTGTCGGGTCCGGCGGAACTCGTGTACGACGGGGTCTTCCGCCTCGGCTGAGTACTCGCTCGAGGCGATGGGCCGCGACGCGGCCTAGTCCTGGCGTTTCACCCGCAGGACCCGGAAGCCCTTGCTGATGGAGTGCCGTGAGGTGCTGAATTCGGCGGGCAGGTCGCCGTCGAGCCAGCGCTGCAGGGAGTCAGAGCCGAGGTTGCGCTGCACGACGAGCCAGGCATCCGAACCCGGCTCCAGGCGCGGCAGCCAGGTACGCAGCATGGTGTGCAGTTCGGTTTTGCCGACCCGGATCGGGGGATTCGACCAGATGGTGCGGAACGTCACGTGGGCGGGCATCTGATCGGGCAGCACCGCGGTGATGTTAGTGAGGCCGAGCTTCTGCGCGTTCAGCCGCACCAGGTCGAGCGCCCGCTCGTTGACGTCGACGGCCCAGATCGTGGCGCGGGGTGAGGCGAGGGCCAAGTGCAGGCTGATCGGACCCCAGCCGCAGCCCAGGTCGAGGAAATCGCCGCCGGGCGGCGGAGTCGGCGCGTTGTTCAAGAGCACCTGGGTACCGGTGTCGATGTGCTCCGGGCTGAAGACCGAATTGGCTGTGGTCAGCTCGCGTTCTTGGCCTCCCAATCGAACGGTCACCTGGCGGAGTTTCAGGGTGCTGTCGGGTGCCGGGGTGAAGTAGTGGTCGGAAGGCATAGAGGGAACTTACCGTGCATCGAGGAACTATTGTTAAAGGAATGACTGAGTCACATCTGCCCGACGACACCGACGACGTGGTCGCCCGCGTTCTTGCCAGCGCTGACAGCAAGGCTGCCGGCTATTCACTGTTCCGCAGCGGGTCGGCGCAGGCTTTGCAGGCCGAATCCGGCCCGTCGCACGACGACGAGGGTCACGACGGCGTGCAGCAGGACCGCGAGGACCGCAACGCGCTGCGCCGCGTGCCCAGCCTCTCCACCGAACTCGAGGACGTCACCGAGGTCGAGTACCGCCAGCTCCGGCTGGAGAACGTTGTTCTGATCGGCCTGTACACGCACGGGACCGTCGCGGACGCCGAGAACTCCATGCGCGAACTCGCCGCTCTGGCCGAGACCGCCGGCGCCACCGTTCTCGACGGCCTCATGCAGCGCCGGGCGAAGCCGGACGCCAGCACCTACCTCGGCAAGGGCAAGGCCGAAGAGGTGGCCGGCATCGTCAAGGCGATGGGCGCCGACACCGTCATCGCCGACACCGAGCTGGCGCCCAGCCAGCGGCGCGCACTCGAGGACGTCGTCAAGGTGAAGGTCATCGACCGCACCGCCGTGATCCTCGACATCTTCAGTCAGCACGCCAAGAGCCGCGAGGGAAAGGCCCAGGTCGAACTCGCCCAGCTCGAATACCTGCTTCCCCGCCTGCGCGGCTGGGGCGACTCGATGTCCCGCCAGGCCGGAGGCCAGGTGGGCGGCGCCGGTGCAGGCATGGGTTCGCGCGGCCCCGGCGAGACCAAGATCGAGCTGGACCGCCGGCGCATCCACACCCGGATGTCTCGCCTCCGCAAGCAGATCCTCGAGATGAAACCCGCCCGCGAGGCCAAGCGGGCCAACCGCAAGCGCAACGCCGTGCCATCCGTCGCCATCGTCGGTTACACCAACGCCGGCAAGTCGAGCCTGCTCAACCGCATCACCCGGGCCGGCGTACTCGTCGAGAACTCCCTGTTCGCCACCCTGGACGCCACGGTGCGCAAGTCCACGACGGCCGACGGGCTGCTCTACACGCTGACGGACACCGTCGGGTTCGTGCGGAACCTGCCCCACCAGCTGGTGGAGGCGTTCCGGTCCACCCTCGAGGAGGTCGCCGACGCCAACGTGATCGTGCACGTCGTCGACGGCTCGCATCCTGACCCGGCGAGCCAGCTTGCCACAGTGCGCGAGGTCATCGCCGAGGTCGGTGCCCGGGAGATCCCGGAGGTCGTCGTCTTCAACAAGAGCGACCTGATCAGCGATGATGACGGGCTCGTGCTGCGCGGACTCTGGCCGAAGGGCATTTTCGTCTCGGCCCGCACCGGCGAGGGCATCGAGGAACTGCTCGCGACCATCTCGGACCTGCTGCCGCGGCCGTCGATCAGGCTTGAGTTACTCGTCCCCTACGAGCGGGGCGACCTGATCGCGGTGCTGCACGATCAGGGCACGGTGCTGTCCACCGTATACGCCGAGACCGGCACCCGGGTTACGGCTCTGGTGACTGATGAGATCCGGTCGCTGTTCGAGCCGTTCGCCGTGCCGCCGGCCGTCACCGGCTGACCGCCGCCGGCTGACGACATATTCGGTCACGGACCTGCCGGGCATCGGGCGTGCTTGTTAGAGTCTTCTCAATCGTTGCCTCCGGTCTCCTGGCCGGCGGCATGGAGCGACAGCCGAGCCCGGCACCCGCCCGCGAACGCCCGCCTGGCTTGCCGGGCGGTCCGCGGCCGCCCGGCCCCCAGTGCCTGACACTGGCAACTGTCGAATGAGGAGCAATGCCCCACACCTCGGACCCTGCGTGCCGGAAGATCCCGTTCTCATTCGAGTTGTATCCGCCCACATCGGATGCCGCCACCTCCGTGCTGCACGCCACCATCGAGCGGCTGGCCGCGGCCGGCCCGGAATTCATCGCGGTCACCTACGGTGCGAACGGCTCCTCCCGGCGCTCCTCCCTGGACGTGCTCACCCACATCCTGCGCACCACCACCGTGGACCCGCTGGCCCACCTCACCTGCGTGGGCTCGTCCAACGCGGAAGCCAGTCAGCTGATCCGGGAGTTTCTGGACGCCGGGGTGCGGAGCTTCCTGGCCCTGCGCGGCGACCCGCCGGAAGGCATTCGGGAGGGTGAGGCCTTCCTCGGCGACCTGGGCAGCGCCGCGGAACTGGTGCAGCTGATCCACCGGGTGCAGGCCGAGCGGGTGCCGTACCGCGAGGCCGTGATCCCGGGACTCCCTGCCGCCCGCACAATCAAGCGGGAACGGGAGAAGGTACGCATCGCCGTGGCCGCCTTCCCGAACGGCCACCCGCGCTCCCGGTCCGCCACCCAGGACATCGACACGCTGCTGGCCAAGCAGGCCGCCGGCGCCAACCTGGCGATCACGCAACTCTTCTTTCACGCCGACCACTACCTCAGCTTCATCCTGCGAGCCCGTGCCGCCGGGGTCGAATTCCCGATCCTGCCCGGGATCATGCCGGTCACGAGCCCGGCCCGCCTGCGCCGCATCCTCGAGTTGTCCGGCGAGGAACTGCCGTCCGAGCTGGCGATCGCGCTCGAGGTGGAGCCGACGAAGGAAGGCCAACGTGAGATCGGCATCCGTCAGGCCACCGAACTTGCCCGGGAACTCATCTCCGGCGGTGCCCCCGGGCTGCACCTCTACGCCTTCAACCAGCACGAGACCGTGCTCGCCGTGCTCGACGGCTGCGGTCTGCTCACCCCCACCCTGCCATCGTCCGCACTGCCTGCCCCTCACCCCGTCAAGGAGAACCCATGACCAACTCTTCCACGTTTCCCGACTTTCCCGCCGGCACCATCCTGGGCTACCCGCGCATCGGGCCGCGCCGCCAACTGAAGAAGGCCGTCGAAGCGTTCTGGGCCGGATCGGTCAGCGCCGACGAGCTCGAGGCGACCGCGGCCGTCCTGCGCCAGGGCACCCGAGAGCGCCTCGTGCAGCTAGGACTCGGCCGGGACGACTCGTCCATCCCGGAATCGTTTTCCTACTACGACCAGATGTTGGATGCCCTGTGCACGGTGGGCGCCGTCCCCGCCCGGTTCGCGCATCTCCGGGGCGAGGACGGCCACCTCGACCTGGCCGGCTACTTCACCCTCGCCCGCGGTGAAGGTGAGCATCCGCCGCTGGAGATGACCAAATGGTTCGACACCAACTACCACTACCTGGTGCCGGAGATCGGCCCCGAGACCGAGTTCACCCTCGCCGGCACCCGGCTGGTGCGCGAGTTCGAGGAGGCGAAGGCGGCCGGATTCCTGACCCGGCCGGTCATCGTCGGCCCGGTCACCTTCCTGCTGCTGAGCAAGCCCAGCAACGAGGCCCCGACCGGATTCAGTCCGCTTGACCGCCTCGACGACCTTGTGCCGGTCTACGCCGCCCTCCTGCAGCGGCTGCGCGCCGCCGGAGCCGAATGGGTGCAGCTCGACGAGCCTGCCCTGGTCAGTGAGAGCATCGACACCCCGAGAACGGATGCCCTCGCCGGCCTCCGCTTCGCCTACAACACCCTCGGCGCCCTCGCCGAGCGCCCCGCATTGTTCGTCGCCGCGCCGTACGGCAGCCTCGACGACGCCCTACCCGTTCTTGCCATCACCCCGGTGGAAGCCATCGGGCTCGACCTCGTGCGGGGAAGCGTGCCGGCGGAGACCCCCGGACTGGACACGACCACTCTCGTAGCCGGCATCATTGACGGCCACAATATCTGGCGCGGCGACCTGGCCGCCGCCTTCGACACGGCGGCCGGCCTGGTCCGCCTCTCGCCGCGGATCTCGGTTTCCACCTCAACCTCGCTGCTGCACGTTCCCCACGACATCGACGACGAATCGGCGCTGGACGACGACCTGAAGAGTTGGCTCGCCTTTGCGGACCAGAAGGTCGCGCAGGTTGCCACACTCGCCCGCGGCCTCAGTCTGGGTCGCCGTGCCATCGAGACCGACCTCTCTGCGGCGTCCGCGGCCCTCGACGCGCGGAGGGTGGCTCCCGGAGTCCGCGATGGCGCCGTTCGGGTTCGCGCCGACGCGCTCACTTCGGGCGACTTCACCCGGGACGCCTACGCAGCCCGAGTGGCAGCCCAGGAGATTGCCCTCGGGCTGCCGTTCCTGCCGACAACCACGATCGGATCCTTCCCGCAGACCGGGGACATCCGTCGGGCCAGGGCGCAGCTGGTACGGGGGGTGCTGAGCACCGCGGACTACCGGGACCTGATGCGCGCCGAAATCCGTCGCGTCGTCGCGCTGCAGGAGGACATCGGCCTCGACGTGATCGTGCACGGGGAGCCGGAACGCAACGACATGGTGCAGTACTTCGCCGAGAACCTTGACGGATTCGCGGTCACCGAGAACGGTTGGGTGCAGTCCTACGGCAGCCGGTGCGTGCGCCCGTCGATCCTCTGGGGTGACGTGTCCCGACCGCGGCCCATCACGGTCGAGTGGTCAGCGTTCACGCAGGGTCTGACGCCCAAGCCCGTCAAGGGGATGCTCACCGGTCCGGTCACGATCCTCGCGTGGTCGTTCGTGCGCGACGACCAGCCGCTCGGCGAGACGGCCAGGCAGGTGGCCCTGGCCCTGCGGGACGAGATCGCCGACCTGGAGACGGCCGGCATTCAGATCGTCCAGGTCGACGAGCCCGCGCTGCGGGAGCTGCTGCCGCTGAAGCAGAAGGACCAGGCGGAATACCTCGACTGGTCGGTGGGGTCCTTCCGCCTGGCGACGGCCGGTGCGGCCGCGGCCACCCAGATCCACACCCACCTCTGCTACTCGGAGTTCGGGGTGGTCATCGACGCGATCCGCAACCTGGACGCGGATGTGACCAGCATCGAGGCGGCACGCTCCCGCATGGAGGTGGTGGGCGATATCCGGTCCCAGGGCTTCGATCACGGTATCGGCCCGGGAGTGTGGGACATCCACTCGCCGCGTGTGCCGAGCGTGGCCGAACTCACCGACCTGCTCGAGCGCGCCGCGGCGGCCATCCCGGCCATCCGGCTCTGGGTGAACCCCGACTGCGGCCTCAAAACCCGCGGCTACGCCGAAACCGTCCAGTCCCTGCACAACATGCTCGCTGCGACCCGCATCCTCCGCGCCCGCCTGACCTCCTCCGTTTCCGCCTGACCCTGCCTCCACCCACACAAAAGCCGGGCACGACACCAAAACCAGTGTTCGTGCCCGGCCCACAAGACCCGGCCCACAAGACCCGGCCCATAAGGCCCGACCGAAACAACCATGGCGACTCAACACACGCGCGTCACCACGACGTTGGTCGAAACCGTCGAGACCAAGAGTCGGCCTGAAGTGCTAATGAACTTCAGTGCTGTTGCCCTAAACCGACCGCAGCACGGCCACAACCTTCCCCAGAATCTCGGCGTGATCGCCGACGATGGGTTCGAAGTTGGTGTTGCGGGGCAGTAGCCAGGTGTGCCCGTCGCGCTGGCGGAAGACCTTGACGGTTGCCTCGTTGTCGAGCATGGCAGCAACGATTTCACCGTTTTCGGCGGTCTTCTGCTGCCGCACGACGACCCAGTCGCCGTCCATGATGGCGGCGTCGATCATCGATTCGCCCGACACCTTGAGCATGAACAGGTCGCCCTTCCCCACCAGCTGGCGGGGCAGCGGGAAAATCTCGTCGATCTGCTGTTCGGCGGTGATCGGGATGCCGGCGGCGATGCGACCGACGAGCGGAACCATGGCGGCGTCGCCGACCTGCACTCCGGTGTGGAAACTTTCCGAGGCTCCGGCCGTCGTGTCTTCGGGCGACTGCGGAATCTCGATGAGCACCTCCAGCGCTCGGGGGCGGTTCGGGTCGCGGCGGAGGTAACCGCTCAGTTCCAACTGGTTGAGCTGGTGGGTGACGCTCGACAGTGACGACAGGCCGACGGCGTCGCCGATCTCCCGCATGCTCGGCGGATAGCCGCGTTGGCTGACCGAGCGTTGGATGACGTCAAGGATGGCGAGCTGCTTCTCGCTGAGGCTCTTGCGCCGTCTGGTGCCGCCCTTGTCGCGGGGACCGCTGGTGTTCTGTGCCACGTTCGTCGCTCCTCGTTGTGATTGATGCGCTGGCGGCACGCATCGAATGCCGCCGATTCACGCGAATGTCGGGGGTGCCTGATTGAGTGTCAATCAACAATCGAAACTGTATCCGCGTTGAGGCCATTAAACAAACATGTATTCGATTGGGTCGGGATGAATATTTCAGAAACTACCGAAAAAAGCTTGATTGTTCGAATAATCGAATATACATTCGGAACATAAGTTCGCATCCGGCTCTCCCGGCCGAGAGTCGGATGCGGCTTCTCACAGGAGGTATGACATGAGCACTGCACTTGAACGAGGCGTCCCCATCACGACCGGACGCACCCGGCTCCGACTCACCCGGCGCGGTCGCGTCGTTTTCACGTGCCTGGCTGCCTTTCCGCTCGTGGCCGTGGCTCTGGCCGTCGCCCTCAACGGAGGCATTGCCGCCGCCGAGAACTCGACCGTCGGTCGCGTGGCCACGGCCTTCGACTACGTCACCATCAAGTCGGGGCAGTCGCTCTGGCAACTTGCCGAGACAATTGCGCCCACGGCCGATCCGCGCGAGGTGATCGCCGAGATTGTGAGCCTCAACCAGCTGCCGTCCGACAGCGTGCAGCCCGGTCAGCGGCTGGCACTTCCGAACGACCTGTGAACTACCCGCAACGAGTCCCCGCCGGTCTCACCCCGGTAACATGGGGGGAGTGACCAGTCTCAACGATCTGCCCCTTCGCGATAATCTGCGCGGACTCACCCCCTACGGGGCGCCGCAGTTGCACGTGCCGGTGGCTCTCAACGTGAACGAGAACACCCACGGCATCCCGGCTGAGGTGGCGCAGGACATCGTGGCGGCATTGGCTGTGGCGGTCACGACCGTGAACCGATACCCCGATCGGGAGTTCACCGAGCTGCGGGATTCCCTCGCCCGATATCTCGGTCACGGCCTCACTCGAAAGAACATCTGGGCCGCCAACGGATCCAACGAGGTTCTTCAGCAAGTGCTGCAGGCCTTCGGCGGCCCGGGTCGGTCCGTTCTCGGCTTCGCACCGACCTACTCCATGTACCCTTTGCTCGCCTCCGGCACCGGTACCCGCTGGATCGCGGGCGGTCGTGACGCCGAGTTCGAACTCTCCCCGGCAACGGCGGTGGAGTGGGTCGACCGGGTTGCCCCTGACCTCGTCTTCCTCTGCTCGCCGAACAACCCCACCGGCACGCCCCTGTCCCTGGAAACGAT
The DNA here is from genome assembly GCF_004402245.1 of Cryobacterium sp. TMT2-18-2. Classification (NCBI taxonomy): domain Bacteria; kingdom Bacillati; phylum Actinomycetota; class Actinomycetes; order Micrococcales; family Microbacteriaceae; genus Cryobacterium; species Cryobacterium sp. TMT2-18-2. The sequence goes on along the minus strand of NZ_SOFU01000037.1, from coordinate 31,741 downwards.
CGCGGCCGTCTACGACGCGACCGACGGCATCGTCGTCGTCGACGAGGCATACGCCGAGTTCGGGACGGATGACGCGCCGACCGCCCTGAGCCTGCTGCCCGGCCGGGAGCGCCTGCTGGTGTCCCGCACCATGAGCAAGGCGTTCGCCTTCGCGGGTGTGCGCGTCGGCTATCTGGCCGCCGATCCCGCCGTGACGGATGCCCTCCGCCTGGTTCGTCTGCCCTACCACCTGTCCGCGCTCACCCAGGCTGCCGCGGTCGCCGCCCTCGTCCACACGCCCGCGATGCTCGCCATGGTCGACGACATCCGCGGGCAGCGGGACCGCATCGTGAGCGAACTGGCCCGGCTTGGCTACTCTCCGCTGCGCAGTGCGAGCAACTTCGTGTTGTTCGGCGGCGTCGAGGACCCTCGGGCCACCTTCGAGGCGCTGCTGGCGGAAGGCATCCTCGTGCGCGACGTCGGAATCCCGGGCCACCTGCGGGTCAGCGCCGGCACCGAGTCCGAGACGACGGCGTTCCTCGACGCTCTCGAGGCGCTTGGGCGGCCGTGAACGGCTCGGGCCAATAAACTAGCCGTATGAGCTTCTCTTTCGCGACCACCTCGCCCCGTTTTGCCCACCTGCAGCGCGAGACCAGCGAGTCGAGCATCGACCTGTCGCTCAATCTCGACGGCACCGGTGAGTCGGACATCCAGACGTCGGTCCCGTTCTTCGATCACCTGCTCACGGCCTTCGCGAAACACTCGTTGACCGACCTCACCGTGCGCGCCCGCGGTGATATCGAGATCGATGTGCACCACACGGTCGAGGACGTCGGTATCCTGCTCGGCCAGGCGATCAAGCAGGCTCTCGGGGACAAATCCGGCATCTCCCGCTACGGTGACGCCCTCGTGCCGCTCGACGAGGCCCTCGTGCAGGCCGTCGTCGACATTTCCGGGCGCCCCTACCTCGTGCACCAGGGCGAGCCGGCCGGTTTCGAGTTCCACCTGATCGGCGGCCACTTCACCGGCTCCATGGTGCGCCACGTATTTGAGGCTATCGCCCTCAACGGTGGCCTCACGGTGCACGTCACCGTGCAGGGCGGCCGCGACCCCCACCACATCGCCGAAGCCGAATTCAAGGCCTTTGCCCGAGCGTTCCGCCAGGCGAAGGCGCTCGACCCCCTGGTGTCCGGCGTGCCCTCGACCAAGGGTGCGCTGTGACCAGCGTCGTTGTCTTCGACTACGGCACCGGAAATGTGCACTCCGCCGTCAAGGCACTCGAACTTGCCGGGGCCGAGGTGACGCTGACCAGCGACCGCCGTCAGGCGCTTGAGGCCGACGGGCTCGTCGTGCCCGGCGTGGGCGCGTTCAGCGCCGTCATGCAGGCCCTGAAGGCGGTGCACGGCGACGAGATCATCGACCGCCGGATCGCGGGCGGACGCCCGGTGCTGGGCATCTGCGTGGGTATGCAGATCATGTTCGAGCACGGCGTCGAACGCGGCGTGGACACGGAGGGGCTGGGCGAGTGGCCCGGCACCGTGACGCAGCTGACGGCGCCGGTGCTGCCACACATGGGCTGGGACACGGTCACGCCGGGGGAGGGCTCGATGCTGTTCCATGGCCTTGAGCAGGAGCGCTTCTACTTCGTGCACTCCTACGCCGCCCAGGAATGGTCCCTCGACGTCATGCCGCCGTTCCCGAAGCCGATTCTCACCTGGTCCGAGCACGGACAACCTTTCCTGGCCGCCATCGAGAACGGACCGCTTACCGCCACCCAGTTCCACCCGGAGAAATCCGGTGAGGCAGGCATCCGTCTGCTCCATAACTGGCTCGGCACCGTCAAGAACTGACCGTGACTTTTCCCTGACTGACCTGGTCGCCGCGACCACTCCCAACCGAGGACACCCATGACTGTGAATACCCCTTCCCTCCGTCTCGTTCTGCTGCCCGCCGTGGATGTGGCCGACGGCAAGGCCGTTCGCTTGACCCAGGGCGAAGCCGGCACCGAGACCAACTACGGCGACCCCGTCGACGCGGCACTTGACTGGGCCCGCCAGGGCGCCGAGTGGATCCACCTCGTCGACCTCGACGCGGCCTTCGGTCGCGGCAACAACACGGATGTCATCCGCACCGTGATCCGCGAGGTCACGGGCGTGAAGATCGAGCTCTCCGGCGGGATCCGCGACGACGCGTCGCTGGACGCGGCCCTGAACGCGGGCGTCAGCCGGATCAACCTGGGCACCGCGGCACTGGAGAACCCGGAGTGGGCGGCGCAGGTCATCGCCCGGCACGGGGACGCCGTCGCCGTCGGGCTCGACGTGCGCGGAACCACCCTCGCCGCCCGCGGCTGGACCAGGGAGGGAGGGGACCTCTGGGAGGTGCTCGCCCGTCTCGAGGAGGCTGGCTGCTCGCGCTACGTCGTCACCGATGTGACCAAGGACGGCACACTGCAAGGCCCCAACATCGACCTGCTCCGCCAGATGATGGAGCGCACCGATCGACCGGTCGTCGCCTCCGGCGGCATCTCCAGCCTCGACGACCTCCGCGCATTGCGCGAACTCGTGCCGCTCGGACTCGAGGGCGCGATCGTCGGAAAAGCCCTCTACGCGGGGGCGTTCACCCTGGGCGAGGCGCTGGATGTCGCGGGCGCGTAACCTCGGCTCCACCGGCCTTCCCGGCGGACCCGGAGGGGGAGACTCCGCCGGGCAGCCGTGGGAGGGACGACAGTTTGAGCCCAACATGCACAGCGACGACGACGGGCTCGCGCCCGAGCCGCTCCTGGCGGCCGTGCGCCGCTTCCAGGCTCGGGAGGCCGGCGAAGAGACGGTGGTCGACGCCATCCGTGGCTCGCGGCTGCTCGTTCCCCTGGTGACCGAACTCGGCCAATCGGGCACCACCGAGGCCGGCCTCCGCGTCGACAAGACCCAGGAACTGTCGATCATCACCGTGGCCGGGCCCGACGGACGCACGGTGCTTCCCGTGTTCACCTCGGTCGCTGCGATGACGGCGTGGAACACGCAGGCCCGGCCGGTCCCGGCCGACGGCGTGCGCGTCGCGCTGGCCGCGGCTCAGGAGAACACCGATCTGGTCGTGCTCGATCCGACCGCGCCCACCGAGTTCGTGGTGCGGCGCCCGGCCCTGTGGGCCATCGCCCAGTCCCTGCCCTGGACCCCCAGCTATGCCAGTCGCGACGTCGCGGATGCCTTCGCCGACTCCGTGGCCACCGAACTGAGTGTGCTCGGGGTTGAACTGGCCCCCGGCGACCCGGCCGCCCGCCTCGCCGGACCGGAACTGATTGTACGTCTCGAGCTCATGGATGGCCTGACCCGCACCGAGCTCGACGCGACCCTCGCCCGGCTCGCGGCCCGCTGGTCATCGAGCGACGTCATCGCCACCCAGGTGGACTCTCTCACCGTGCAGCTGCTGCCCTCCGCCTAGGCGGTCTCTTCCATCGTCGGCGGTTCCGGGCCCCGCGTTCCGCACTCCGCCCCCGCGTCCGCCACGAACGAATACGACGGAGATTGTGGCCAAATCGGTTCTGGATGTCCGGGAGACCCCGGTTTAGATTCATAATCTCCGTCGAATTGGTTCGAGTGGCCCGGCTCAGGCGGATCGACGAGGATAGTCGTATGAACGAGGTTCTGCACCGATTCACCCCGGCCACCCGCGCCTGGTTCGCGCAGGCCTTCGCCGCACCCACCGAGGCCCAGCTCGGGGCGTGGGACGCCATCTCTCGGGGCTCACACGCGCTGGTGGTGGCCCCCACCGGATCAGGTAAGACCCTCGCCGCGTTCCTCTGGGCCATCGACCGCCTGGCCGCGGATACTGTAGAGGCCGCAGATGTCTCGGAAGCCTCGGCGCGTCCTGACCGGTTCACCGCGCCGGGAACCCGCGTGCTCTACATCTCGCCGCTCAAGGCGCTGGGCGTCGACGTGGAACGCAACCTGCGGGCCCCGCTGGTGGGCATCGTCCAGGCTGCCGAGCGCCTCGGGTTCGCCCCGCCCCGGGTGACCGTCGGCGTGCGATCGGGGGACACCCCGGCCACGGAACGCCGAAGCCTGGTCAAAACGCCGCCGGACATCCTGATCACCACGCCAGAATCGCTGTTCCTCATGCTCACCTCGGCGGCGCGGGAATCGCTGCGCGCCGTGGACACGGTCATCATCGACGAGGTGCACGCGGTCGCGGCGAGCAAGCGCGGCGCGCACCTGGCCGTCTCACTGGAACGGCTCGACGACCTGCTCGCCCGCCCGGCCCAGCGAATCGGACTGTCGGCTACCGTGCGACCGGCCGCCGAGGTCGCCCGGTTCCTCGGAGGTTCCGCACCGGTCGAGATCGTCGCACCGGTGTCGACCAAACGATTCGACCTCAGCGTGGTCGTTCCCGTCGACGACATGAGCCAGGTCGGCCCGGCACCGGTGCGGGAGGGTTCGACGTCCGCCGCCGCCCCACAGACCGGGTCCATCTGGCCGCATGTGGAAGAGGCAATCGTCGACGAGGTGCTGGCGCACACCTCCTCGATCGTGTTCGCCAACTCCCGCCGGCTGGCCGAACGGCTGACCGCGCGCTTCAACGAGATCTACGCCCAACGCCTCGAGGACGAGCCCGTGCCCGCGATGCCGGCCGTGATGACCGAGCGGATGCCTGCCCTCGTGCCCGTCGGCACTGCGGCACCCGGCCCGCCGGCCGCGCTCATGGGCGCCAGCGGCCAGAGCGCCGGGGCCGAGCCGCTGCTTGCCCGCGCGCACCACGGCTCCGTCAGCAAGGAGCAGCGCGCACTGATCGAAGACGACCTCAAAGCCGGGCGGCTGCGCTGCGTGGTGGCGACGTCCAGCCTCGAACTCGGCATCGACATGGGCGCCGTCGACCTGGTCGTGCAGGTGGAATCGCCGCCGTCCGTGGCCAGCGGGCTGCAGCGGATCGGCCGGGCCGGGCACCAGGTGGGGGAGGTCTCCCGGGGCGTGATCTTCCCCAAGCACCGGGCCGATCTCATCCACGCGGCCGTTGCCGCCGAGCGCATGGCCGCCGGACTGATCGAATCACTGCAGGTGCCGTCCAACCCGCTCGACATCCTCGCCCAGCAGACCGTGGCGGCGACCGCCCTTGAACCCATCCACGCGGAGGAGTGGTTCGACACCGTGCGCCGCAGCGCCCCCTTCCACGCCCTCCCGCGGTCGGCCTACGAGGCCACCCTCGACCTGCTTGCCGGCCGGTATCCCTCCGACCAGTTCGCCGAGCTGCGCCCCCGCATCGTCTGGGACCGGGAGACGGGCATCCTCACCGGGCGCCCGGGCGCGCAACGGCTCGCGGTGACCAGTGGCGGCACGATCCCCGACCGCGGCCTGTTCGGCGTCTTCATGGTCGGCGGCGACCAGGCCACCGGCCGCCGGGTGGGGGAGCTCGACGAGGAGATGGTCTACGAGTCCCGGGTCGGCGATGTCTTCGCCCTCGGCACGACGAGCTGGCGTATCCAGGAGATCACCCACGACCGGGTGCTCGTGCTGCCCGCCTTCGGTGAACCGGGGCGGCTGCCGTTCTGGAAGGGCGACGGCCTCGGCCGGCCCGCCGAGCTCGGTGAGGCGATCGGCGCGTTCCTGCGCGAGGTCTCGGCGCTCCCCGACCCGGAGGCCCGGGTGCGCTGCCGGGCCGGCGGCCTCGACGAGCGCGCCGTCGACAACCTCCTGGCCTTCCTCGCCGAGCAGCGCGCCGCGACCGGTCAGGTCCCGACCGACCGCACCCTCCTCGTCGAGCGGTTCCGAGACGAGCTCGGCGACTGGCGGGTGGTGCTGCACTCCCCGTTCGGCCTGCAGGTGCACGCGCCCTGGGCCCTCGCCGTGGGCGCCCGGGTGCGGGAGCGCTACGGGCTCGACGGGGCCTGCGTGGCCAGTGACGACGGCATCGTCGTGCGCATCCCCGACACCGAGTCCGACCCACCCGGAAGCTCCCTCTTTGTCTTCGACCCGACCGAGCTCGAACAGATGGTCACCGACGAAGTCGGCGGGTCGGCCCTGTTCGCCGCCCGGTTCCGCGAGTGCGCCGCGCGGGCCCTGCTGCTCCCGCGCTACAACCCGGGTCGGCGGTCGCCGCTCTGGCAGCAGCGCCAGAAGGCCGCGCAGCTGCTCGACGTGGCCCGCACCTTTCCGACCTTCCCGATCATCCTCGAAACCGTGCGCGAGTGCCTGCAGGACGTCTACGATCTGCCCGCTCTCCTGGCCCTCACCCGCCGCATCGACAGTCGCGCCCTGCGCCTGGTCGAGACCCAGACGGATGCCGCGAGCCCGTTCGCGAGCACCCTCCTCTTCGGCTACGTGGCCGCGTTCATGTACGAGGGAGATTCCCCGCTCGCCGAGCGGCGCGCCACCGCCCTCTCGCTCGATTCCAGCCTGCTGGCCGAGTTGCTCGGTCGGGTGGAGCTGCGCGAGCTGCTCGACCCGGCCGTGATCCTGCAGACCGACCTGGAACTGCAGCGGCTGCCGGCCGACCGGAAGGCGCGCGGAGTCGAGGGCATCGCGGACCTGCTCCGCGGCCTCGGTCCGCTCACCACGGCGGAGGTGGCCGCCCGCCTCGACCCCGCCGTGTCACCGGGCGCCGCCGAGGGCCTGCAGGTGCTTTTCGACGCGCGGCGCATCATCCCGGTCGGTTTCGCCGGGCAGCAGTGGTGGGCGGCCATCGAAGACGCCGCCCGGCTTCGCGACGCCCTCGGCGTCCCCCTGCCGCAGGGGGTCCCGGCCGTGTTCACCGAGCCGGTGCCGGACCCGCTCGGCGACCTGGTCAGCCGGTACGCACGCACCCACGGCCCGTTCACTCTCACCGACGTGGCCGCGCGCTTCGGGCTCGGCCCGGCCGTGGCGCTCGTCGCCCTCCGGCGCCTGGCCGGGGCCCGCCGCCTCCTCGAGGGCGAGTTCCGGCCGCACGGCACCGGCAGCGAGTGGTGCGACGCCGAGGTGCTGAGGCGCCTGCGCCGCCGCTCCCTGGCCGCGCTCCGGCACGAGGTCGAGCCGGTCGACCAGGTCACAATGGGCCGGTTCCTGCCGGCCTGGCAGCATGTGGGCGGGCGCCTGCGCGGGATCGACGGGGTCGCATCCGTGATCGAACAGTTGGAGGGGGCGCGCATCCCGGCATCCGCCTGGGAGACGCTTGTGCTGCCCTCCCGCGTCGCAGACTACCGGCCGGGCATGCTCGACGAGCTCACCAACACGGGCGAGGTGCTCTGGGCCGGCGCCGGCACGCTGGCCGGTAATGACGGCTGGATCAGCCTGCACCTGCGCGACACCGCGCCGCTCACCCTGCCGCTGCCCACCCCGCTGGAGACGACTGCGCTCCAGCAGGAGATTCTGACCACCCTGGCCGGCGGCGGGGCCTTCTTCTTCCGTCAACTCGCGGATGCCGTCGGCAGCCAGGACGACGCCGGCCTCGCCGCCGCCCTCTGGGACCTGGTCTGGGCTGGACTGGTGGGCAACGACACCTTCGCCCCCGTACGCGCCCTGCTCTCCGGCGGGCGCGCGGCGCACAGCACCCGCCGGGCCAACCCGCGAGCCCGGCTGCACGGCGGCCGCATCCCCGCGCGTGGCACCCTCCCGTCCCGCACCGGGCCACCGACCGTCTCCGGGCGCTGGTCGATCGTTCCGGTCGCCGATGACTCGCCCACCCGCCGGGCGCACGCCCTTGGCGAAACCCTGCTCGAACGCTACGGCATCGTCACCCGGGGCGCGGTGATGGGGGAGGGCGTGACGGGCGGCTTCGCCCTCGTCTACCGCACCCTCAGCGGCTTCGAGGAGATGGGGCGGTGCCGGCGCGGCTACTTCATCGAGGGTCTCGGGGCCGCCCAGTTCGCCACGGTCGGCACGATCGACCGGCTGCGCTCCTACGTCGCCGAGGCACAGCATCCGAAACCGGAGGCGATCACCCTCGCCGCTACCGACCCGGCCAACCCCTACGGCTCCGTGTTGCCCTGGCCTCCGCTGCCCGAGGGCACCGGGCACCGCCCCGGACGGAAGGCCGGCGCGCTGGTCGTGCTCGTCGATGGGGCCCTGGTGCTCTACGTCGAACGCGGCGGCAAGACCGTGCTCGCGTTCGACGGAGCGGCCGGGAACGGAGCGGCCGGGAACGGTGCCGACGGGAACCGTGAACCCGCCGTCGAACATTGCGAACCGACTGCGGTCCTGACCCTCGCCGCCGCGACCCTTGCCGGCACGGTCACCGCGGGGCGGGTTCCGAAGCTCGGCGTGGAGACCGTCAACGGCGTGTTCGTGATCGGAACAGCGGTGGGCACCGCCCTGCTCGCGGCCGGATTCGGCGTCACCCCGCGGGGAGTGAAGCTGCATGCCTGAGGGTGACACCGTCTACCGCACCGCGTGGAACCTCGACCAGGCCCTGCACGGCGCCCGGCTCACCCGCTGCGACGTGCGGGTGCCGGCGTTCGCCACCGTCGACCTGACCGGGCAGATCGTGCACGAGGTTCTCAGTCGCGGGAAGCACCTGCTGATGCGCGTGGGGGAGGCCAGCATCCACTCTCACCTGAAAATGGAGGGGTCGTGGCACCTCTACCGTCATGGGAGCGCCTGGCGCCGGCCCGCGTTCCAGGCGCGCATCGTTCTCGAGACGGTGGACTGGGTGGCTGTAGGCTTCGAACTCGGGCTGCTCGAGGTGGTGCCGCTCAATCAGGAGGCCGCCCTGCTCGACTACCTCGGGCCTGACCTGCTCGGCCCCGACTGGGATGCGGCCGAAGCCGTGCGCCGCCTCCAATCACGCCCCGCGCAACCCATCGCCGTCGCGCTCGCCGACCAGGGCAACCTTGCCGGGCTCGGCAACGTTTACGTGAACGAACTGGGCTTCCTTCGCGGCCTGCTGCCGACCCGGCCGGTGGCCGAGGTGACGGATGTCCCTGGTCTCGTCGCTCTCGCTCGCCGCCTGATCCTGGCGAACCGTGACCGCACGGAGCGGATCACGACCGGCAATGCCCGGCGCGGCATGCAGAGCTGGGTCTACGGCCGCGCCGGCCAGCCCTGCCGGCGCTGCGGTACCGCGGTCGAGCAGGGCCGGCTCGGCCGCACCGAGCTCGAACTGCGGGTCACCTACTGGTGCCCGCGCTGCCAGACCTAGGGGCGTGTGTGTCCGAACGACCGTGGACGTGGCCAACTCAGGACATCCGTCGTCATCGGTCACCGGCCGCCACGGACCAGTGCGGAACCGGCGCCGATGCCCGGCCGAACCGGACGGATCTCCTGAGTTAGCCACGACGTCCGGCGGACGCGCAGCAGCGGTCGTGCGGTCCGGGTACCCACCACTCGCTGCGCCCGGCCAGGACACGGTGCCGGGACACGCCCTACGGCATCGGGTTGTCGCCGACGTCGTCCTCGTCCAACGCCGCGAGGGCGTCCTGGCCTGCCCAGACGTTGCTGAGCACCGTGACCAGCAGAAAGACGGCCACGAGAAGCGGCCACAGCACCCACCGGGGGATCACGTCTATCCAGGTGAGAACAAGCGTGATCGCATAGGGCACCATCACGCCCCACATGAATCGCCGACGGGCCGGTGTGGCCCGTTGCGCGACACCGGCATCCTTTCGAAACGGAAACAGCAGTCTCAGATCCATGGCGATCCCCCCGCAGCCGTTCGCGCTAGTTGACCGGCCCGGTGAACTTTTCGCCCGGACCCTGGCCGATCGCGTCGGGGATGGCCGAGGCCTCTCGGAACGCCAGCTGCAGCGACCGCAGACCGTCGCGCAGGCTGCGCGCGTGCATGTCGGCGATGTCGGGGGCCGCGGCGGTGATCAGGCCGGCGAGGGCCGTGATCAGCTTGCGTGCCTCGTCGAGGTCGGTCTGGTTCTTCGGGTCGTCGGCCAAGCCCACCTTGACCGCGGCGGCGCTCATCAGGTGAACGGATGCCGTCGTGATGATCTCCACGGCCGGCACGTCGGCGATATCGCGTGTTGCCTGGGCTGCATCCTGCTCATTGCTGTTGGTCACTGCATTCCTCTGTTAGACTCGACCGGGCTCCGAGATGCAAGTCTCGGTACGAAAGTGGATAATCTCCCACCCGCGCATACCGCTTCATCAAGGTTACCGGGTAGTTGCACTCCGCCTTCGCGGCGCTGGACTCCGACAGGAATCCGCTCCACGAGGGTAGACAGGGTGTCGTCTGTGATGTTCGGGCAGTTTTCTCCGACAATCCAGACGCGGTTTTCCTCTCTTCGTCTCCGGGCGACATCCGTCTCCTGGCTGTAGCCACGATGCATGAGAAGAGGAGAGACGCATCAGCGATCCCCGTACAAATGACCGTATCCGCGTCCCCGAAGTCCGTCTCGTTGGTCCTAACGGCGAGCAGGTAGGGGTCGTGGCCATTGATGTTGCGCTGCGCCTTGCACAGGAGGCCGATCTTGACCTCGTCGAGGTTGCACCGACCTCGAAGCCGCCCGTTGCCAAGATCATGGACTACGGCAAGTTCAAGTACGAGGCTGCGCAGAAGGCCAAGGAGGCCCGGCGCAACCAGGCGAACACGATCCTGAAAGAGGTTCGTTTCCGTCTCAAGATTGATAAGCACGACTACGAGACCAAGCGCAAGCGCGCCGAGGGCTTCCTGAAGGCCGGTGACAAGGTCAAGGCCATGATTCTGTTCCGTGGCCGTGAACAGTCCCGTCCCGACCAGGGCGTACGTCTGCTCCAAAAATTTGCCGAGGATGTCGCCGAGTTCGGTTCCGTGGAATCGAGCCCGACCATCGACGGTCGAAACATGGTCATGGTCGTTGGCCCGCTGAAGAACAAAGCGGAAGCCAAGGCCGAGATCAACGCACACAAGGCTGCCGATCGGGCAGAAAAGGTTGCCGACAAGGCTGACAAAGTTGCTGATAAGGCAGCGAAACTGGAGGAAAAAGATGCCTAAGATGAAGACCCACTCCGGGACGAAGAAACGCTTCAAGGTCACCGGCTCCGGCAAGATCATGAAGCAGCAGGCCGGCCTGCGCCACAACCTCGAGGTCAAGAGCACCCAGCGCAAGTCCCGCCTCAACCACGACCAGGTGCTGGCCAAGGCCGACACCAAGGTCATCAAGAAGCTTCTCGGTCGCTAGACCCGTACCCCGTAAGGAACTAAGAAAATGGCAAGAGTCAAGAGGGCCGTAAACGCCCATAAGAGCCGTCGCGTTATTCTCGAGCGCGCCAAGGGTTACCGCGGTCAGCGCTCGCGTCTGGTCACCAAGGCCAAGGAGCAGCTCACTCACTCCTTTACGTATAGCTACCGTGACCGTCGTGCACGCAAGGGTGACTTCCGTCGCCTGTGGATCCAGCGGATTAACGCTGCGTCCCGCGCGAACGGCCTGACCTACAACCGTCTGATCCAGGGTCTCGCCCTGGCCGGCATCCAGGTCGACCGTCGCATCCTGGCCGAGCTGGCCGTCAACGAGCCCGCCACGTTCGCGGCCATCGTCGAGAGCGCCAAGGCAGCACTGCCCGCCGACACGTCGGCACCCCGGGTCGCCGCGTAGCGTTCAGCCGGCACCAGCACCATCACGCACTCTTCACGGGAGCGGGCCCCGCGCCCGCTCCCGTTTTGCGTGCCCGGGGCCGGTTCGCGGGGTCACCGTGTGCACCCCGAGCGGGAACACAGCCGCCCCGCCCCGGCAAGTAAGCTGGAGGCATGTTAGATAATCCCCGTTCTCCGCGCGTGCGGGCTGTCGCGAAACTGGCGAATCGAGCCGCTCGCTCCGAGACGGGGCTGTTCCTCCTGGAAGGCCCCCAGTCGGTCTCCGAGGCCCTCAACTTCCGGCCCGAGCTCGTTGTGGAGCTCTTCGTGACCCCCACCGCCCTCGAGCGGCACCCCGAGATCGCCCAGGTTGCCCAAGAGGTGGGCACCGAGCTCGAATTCGTCACCGAGCAGGTGCTCGAAACGATGGCCGACACGGTCACGCCGCAGGGTTTCATCGCGGTGTGCCGTCAGTTCCCCACCTCGGTCAAGGACATCTTCGCCAACGAGCCCAAGCTCATCGCCATCCTCGAAGAGGTGCGCGACCCCGGAAACGCCGGCACCATCATCCGTGCCGCGGATGCCGCCGGCGCCGACGCCGTGATCCTCACCGGCCGCAGCGTGGACCTGTACAACCCGAAGGTCGTGCGCTCCTCGACCGGCTCGATCTTCCACCTCCCCGTCGCCGTCAGCGCGACGCTCTCCGACGTGCGCGAACGGGCCCGGTTCGCGGGCCTGCAGATCTTCGCCGCCGACGTCAAGGGCACCGATTTGCTCGCTGCCCGCACCGAGGGGCTTCTGGTCGCGCCGACGGCGTGGCTGTTCGGCAACGAAGCCCGTGGACTGACCGACGAAGATCTCGCCGTGGTCGACCGGTCCATTTCCGTTCCCATCTACGGTCACGCCGAATCGATGAACCTGGCGACGGCCGCCAGTGTTTGCCTGTATGAAAGCGCGTTTGCGCAGCGCAGCTGATCATCACAGCTCGGTAACCACCGGCTTGGTGGTTCTCTGAGACCCTGTTCTAGCCTAGGTTTGGGACATGGAGCCTACAGAATCTGCGCCGGCGACGTCCAACATCACGGTGTTGCGCGGTGAGCCTCTCGTCGTGATCAGCGACGTGGACAAGCACTACGGTGACCTTCACGTGCTGAAGAAGATCAACGCCGTGGTGAACCGTGGCGAGGTCGTGGTGGTGATCGGGCCGAGTGGCTCAGGCAAGTCCACCCTCTGCCGAGCCATCAACCGGCTTGAGACCATCGACGCGGGCGTCATCACGATCGACGGCGTCAAGCTGCCGGCCGAGGGCAAGGCGCTGGCCAAGCTGCGCGCGGACGTCGGAATGGTGTTCCAAGCGTTCAACCTCTTTGCCCACAAAACCGTCCTTGAGAACGTCACCCTCGGTCCGATCAAGGTGCGCGGCCTGTCGAAGGCCGAGGCCGAGAAAAAGGCCATGGTCCTCCTCGAGCGCGTCGGTGTGGCCAACCAAGCCAAGAAGATGCCTGCCCAGCTTTCCGGTGGACAGCAGCAGCGGGTCGCGATCGCACGGGCCCTCGCCATGGACCCGAAGGTCATCCTGCTCGACGAGCCCACCAGTGCGCTCGACCCCGAGATGATCAACGAGGTGCTCGAAGTCATGATCAACCTGGCCAACGACGGCATGACCATGATCGTCGTCACGCATGAGATGGGCTTCGCCCGCCGCGCCGCCGACCGGGTCATCTTCATGGCCGAGGGCGAGATCGTCGAGGAGACCACGCCCGAGCAGTTCTTCACCAACCCCCAGAGCTCGAGAGCGAAGGACTTCCTCTCCAAAATACTTGCCCACTAACCGGTGTGCAGGACGACACAGCAATCAGGAGATACCCATGAGACTCAGTAAAGGTCTAATGATTTCGGCCATTGCCCTCGCGAGCGTTCTCACGTTGAGCGGATGTACCGATTCCGCCCAGACGCCCGAGGCCGCACCGGTCGAGGAAACGGTCGAGTTCGAAGCCGGCACCGCCATGGCCGCATTGAACGAGGCCGGGACGATCACCATCGGCACCAAGTTCGACCAGCCGCTGTTCGGCCTCAAAGGCCCGGACAACAACCCGGTCGGCTTCGACGTCGAGATCGGCAAGCTCATCGCCGCGAAACTCGGCATCCCCGCCGACAAGATCAAGTGGACCGAGACCGTCTCGGCCAACCGCGAGCCCTTCCTCCAGAACGGCCAGGTTGACCTCGTCGTCGCGACCTACACGATCAACGACACCCGCAAGGAGGTCGTCGACTTCGCCGGACCGTACTACCAAGCCGGCCAGGACCTGCTTGTGCTCGCCGGCAACCCCGACAAGATCACCGGCCCGGAAGATCTCGCCGGCAAGCCCGTCTGCACCGTAAGCGGCTCGACGTCGGAGAAGAACATCGCCGCGTACACGGACAACGTGATCGCGACCGACACGTACTCCAACTGCTTGGGCCCGCTCCGCAGCGGCGAGGTTGTCGCCGTGACCACGGACAACGTCATCCTGGCCGGCCTCGCCGACCAGAACGCCGGTGAGTTCGAGGTTGTCGACAACCCCTTCACCAAGGAGCCCTACGGCATCGGCCTGAAGAAGGACGACACCGAATTCCGCACCTTCATCAACGATGTGCTCGATGAGGCGTACGAGGATGGCACGTGGGCCGAAGCCTGGGAAGCGACCGCCGGTACCGTGCTCGAGACCCCGACCCCGCCGGCAGTCGACCGGTACTAGTCGCCGAAAGCAGCACCTGCTGATCGGGGCGGCCGCGCCGCACGCGGCCGCCTCGACCAGCACCTTTCCCCGGGCACCCGCACGACCCACCCGCACGACATTCAGATAGTCACTACAGAAGAGGAGGTGAGTTGTGGACGCAGTCATCGAAAACCTGCCCCTGTTTCTGGAGGGCTTCAGAAATACGTTGGGCCTTCTGCTTCTGGCCGGCACGGGAGCGCTCGTGCTCGGCATCATCATCGCTGCCATGCGCATCTCGCCCGTCGCATCCCTGCGCGGATTCGCCACCGTCTACACCGAGATTGTGCGTAACACCCCGCTCACGCTGGTGCTGTTCTTCTGCGCCTACATCCTGCCCTACCTCCAGTTCAGCCCAGGCTACTTCGTGCTCGCCACGATCGGACTGACCGTCTACACCTCGCCGTTCGTCGCCGAAGCCCTGCGCTCGGGCGTCAACGGTGTGCACGTGGGTCAGGCCGAGGCCGCCCGCAGCGTGGGTCTGACCTTCACGCAGACCCTCTCGTTCGTCGTCATGCCCCAGGCGGTGCGCATGGTCATCCCGCCGCTCATCAATGTGTTCATCGCCCTGACGAAGAACACCTCGGTCGCCGGCGCCTTCTTCGTCTTCGAACTTTTCGGCGCCGCCCGTAAGATCACCAACGATCGCGGCGATGAGGTGCTCGCGATCTTGCTCGCCGTGGCAGTCTTCTACCTCCTGGTCACCATCTCGCTCGGCCTGATCGCCGGGCGGGTCGAGAAGAAGGTGGCGGTTCTCCGATGACTTCCGTGCTCTACGACGCTCCGGGCCCCAAGGCCATCTTCCGTTCCCGGCTGTTCTCCGTGGTGGCCGGCCTCGTCATCGCCGCCGGCCTGGTCTGGCTGATCCTGGCGCTGGGTGCGCCCAAAACCAGCGCCAACGGCGCCGTTCAGCCGGGCCTTTGGGACGTCTCCCGGTGGGACGTCTTCGCCGACCGCGAGGTCTGGCGCACGCTCGGCCGCGGAGCGCTGAACACTCTCCGAATGGCCGGCGTCGCCGCCGCATTCGCCCTGGTGCTCGGTGTGCTGTTCTCTTTCGGGCGCGTCTCCGACACTAAATGGATTCGGATCCCGACCACGGTCCTGCTCGAATTCGTGCGCGGCATGCCCGTGCTGCTGATGATGCTTTTCATCCTCCTCGTCTTCTCCACCGGCTCCTTCTGGGCCGGTGTCGCCGCCCTCTCCGTCTATAACGGCGCGATCATCGGCGAGGCGCTGCGGGCCGGTATCAAAAGCCTGCCTCGCGGCCAGCGCGAGGCCGGGCTGGCCATCGGGCTCACCCCCGTGGCGACCCGGTTCCGGATCGAGTTCCCCCAGGCGTTCCGGCAGATGCTGCCGATCATCATCGCGCAACTCGTCGTGCTCCTCAAGGACACGTCCCTGGCGTTCGTGGTCGGCTACGAGGAGCTCCTCCGCAGCGGGCTGTACAACCTGACGAACTTCTTCGGCAGCCGGTACTCCTTCTCCTTCTTCCTCGTCGTGCTCGCGATCTACCTGACGATGAACCTGCTGCTCTCCTGGCTGGCCCGCGTCATCGCCCGCCGCACCGGCTCCAAGTCCGGCGGCGTCACCACGGACACGAAGGCGCCACCTGAGAAGCCCCTCGATCCCGAGGTCGTCTACCCCGCTGCGCTCGGCAACCAGATGGGCGCCCGGGGGCTCTAGCGGCACTAAACTTGTGCCTTGTGTCTGACCCCACTGAGATCTCCGAACCAGTCGTGAGCGCGGCCGTCGACGCCGCACTCGCCGCCATTGACGCCGCGAACGACTCCGCGGCCCTGAAAACCGTGCGCACCGCGCACACCGGCGAGGCCTCCCCGCTGGCCCGGCTCAACGCGCTGATGCGCAGCGTGCCGGGCAACCAGAAGGCCACCGCCGGCAAGCTCCTCGGCCAGGCCCGCGGTGCCGTCGCCCAGGCGTTCGCCGCCCGCGAGGCCGCGATCACCGAGGCTGAGGCAACCGCTCAGCTTGCGGCCGAAACGGTCGACGTGACCGCGGCGGCCTCCACTTGGAGGCCCGGCGCGCGGCATCCGCTCACCCTGTTGCAGGAGCGCGTCGCGGATGTCTTCGTCGGCATGGGCTGGGAGGTCGCCGAGGGCCCCGAGCTCGAGAGCGAGTGGTTCAACTTCGACGCCCTCAATTTCGACGAGGACCACCCGGCCCGCGCCATGCAGGACACCTTCTTCATCGACCCGCCCGAGGCGCACCTGGTGCTGCGCACCCACACCTCTCCGGTGCAGCTGCGTGCCCTGTTGTCGCGCGAACTGCCCGTCTACGTCGTCGCGCCCGGCCGGGTGTTCCGCACCGACGAGCTTGACGCCACGCACACGCCCGTGTTCCACCAGATCGAGGGCATCGCCGTTGACAAGGGTCTGACCATGGCGCACCTGCGCGGCACCCTCAACCACTTCGTGCAGGCCATGTTCGGCCCCGAGGCGAAGGTGCGCCTGCGCCCCAACTACTTCCCGTTCACCGAGCCGAGCGCCGAACTCGACCTGTGGCACCCGACCTTCAAGGACGGCCCCCGCTGGATCGAGTGGGGCGGCTGCGGCATGGTCAACGCCAATGTGTTGCGTTCCGCCGGGATCGACCCGGAGGTCTACTCCGGATTCGCGTTCGGCGTCGGCGTCGAACGGGCCCTGATGTTCCGAAACGATGTGAAGGATATGCACGACATGGTCGAAGGCGACGTCCGGTTCAGCCAGCAGTACGGGATGACCGTCTGATGCGCGTTCCACTGAGCTGGCTGGGCGAGTTCGTCGACCTGGCCCCGGGCGCCACGCCCGAAGACGTGCACGCGGCCCTGGTGAGCGTGGGACTCGAAGAGGAGGAGATCCACCGCTTCGAGCTGACCGGTCCGATCGTGGTCGGCCAGGTGCTCGAGTTCGTCGGCGAAGAGCAGACCAATGGCAAGACCATCAACTGGTGCCAGGTGCGCGTGGCACCGGGGGATGAACTCGCGGCCGATGGCGGCCCGGCCGTGCACGGCATCGTCTGCGGCGCCCACAACTTCGTCGTCGGTGACAAGGTCGTCGTGACCCTGCCCGGCGCCGTGCTGCCCGGCCCGTTCCCGATCGCGCCGCGCACGACCTACGGCCACGTGTCCGACGGCATGATCGCCTCGGCGCGCGAGCTCGGCCTCGGCGACGAGCACGACGGCATCCTGGTGCTCGGCAGCCTCGGGCTCGACCCCGCGATCGGCACGGATGCGATCGCCCTCCTCGGCCTGGACGACACCGCCGTCGAGATCAACGTCACGCCCGACCGGGGCTACGCCTTCTCGATCCGTGGCGTCGCCCGCGAGTACGCGCACGCCACCGGGGCTGCCTTCCGTGACCCGGCGCTCTCCGTCACCGCGGACGCGTCCACGGTCGCCTTCCCGGTCACCATCGCCGATCAGGCCCCGGTCCGCGGTCGCGTCGGAGCGAGCGTGTTCGTCACCCGCGCGGTGCGCGGCGTGGACCCCACCCGGCCGTCTCCGGCCTGGTTGATCGCCCGGCTGAAGCTGGCCGGCATCCGTTCGATTTCGTTGATCGTCGACGTCACGAACTACGTGATGATCGAGCTCGGCCAGCCGATCCACGGCTACGACCTGGACAAGCTGACCGGCGGCATCACCGTGCGCCGCGCGCAGCCGGGCGAGAAGCTCGCCACCCTCGACGACGTCACCCGCACCCTGAACGCCGAAGACTTGCTGATCACCGACGAGTCCGGGCCGATCGGTCTGGCCGGCGTGATGGGCGGTCAGAGTACCGAGATCGGCTCCGCCACCACGAATGTTCTGATCGAGGCCGCGAACTTCGACCCGGTATCGATCGCTCGCACGGCCCGCCGGCACAAGCTTCCCAGCGAGGCATCCCGCAGGTTCGAGCGCGGGGTGGACCCGGCCGTGGCCGCGGTCGCCGCCGCCCGCGTCGTTCAGCTGCTGGTCGAGCTCGCCGGGGGAGAGGCCGACGGCCTCGGCTCCCTGCACGACGCCACGCCTGATGCCGAGCCGATCTTCCTGCCGACCGGCTTCATCTCCGGCCTGATCGGACTCGATTACACCCGGGACGAGGTGCGCACCTCGCTGGCCGAGATCGGCGCCTCGCTCGAGGAGACCGAGACCGGGCTGAACGTCACCGCCCCGAGCTGGCGCCCCGACCTGACCGACAAGTGGACCCTGGCCGAGGAGGTCGCCCGCATCGTCGGCTACGACCGGATCCCCTCGGTGCTGCCCGTCGCCCCGCCCGGGCGCGGCCTCACCCACGCACAGACCCTGCGCCGCCAAGTGGCGCAGACCCTCGCCGCCACCGGCCACACCGAGGTGCTCGCGTACCCGTTCGTGGCGGAGAAGTCGAACAACTCGTTCGGGCGGCCCGTCGGCCCGAATGTGCCGCAGATCCGGGTCGCCAACCCCCTCGACGGAGAGTCGCCGTTCCTGCGCACGTCGATCCTGCCCGGGCTGCTGCAGATCGCACACCGCAACCGCTCGCGCGGCCTCACCGACCTGGCCGTCTTCGAACTGGGCCTGGTGTTCCGGCCGGTGGCGGACATCCGTTACGGCGGCTCAGTCGTGCCGCCCGGCGCGGTGCGCCCGAGCGTGCAGTTGGAGGCCGAGCTCAACGCGGGCATCCCCCCGCAGCCCCTGTCGGTGGCGGTGGTGCTGACCGGCTCCGTCGTGCGGCACCAGCCGGGGCAGCCCGCCGTGGCCGCAGGGTGGCAGCACGCCCTCGCCGCGGTGCAGCAGGTCGCGCTGGCCGCCGGCGTTCCGATCATGGTTCGCCAGGGTTCGCACCAGGCGATGCACCCCGGCCGCACCGCCGAGCTGTTCGTGACGACGGATGCCGGCATGACCTCGGTCGGCTACGCCGGCGAACTGCTGCCCAGCATCGCCCACGACGCGGACCTGCCCGCGGTCGTCGCGGTTGCCGAGATCGACCTGACCGCCGTGTTCGCTGAGGCCGGCGCCGAGCTGCGCGCCACCCCGATCGCCACGATGCCGGCCGCCACACAGGACCTGTCCCTCGTGGTCGACGCCGGCGTGCCGGCCGCTGACGTGCTCCGCACGGTGCTCGAGGGCTGCGGGCCGCTGCTCGACCACGCCGAACTCGTCGACGACTACCGCGGCACGGGCGTGCCGTCCGGGCGCAAGTCACTGACGTTCGCGCTGCGGTTCCGGGCGCCGGAGCGCACCCTCACCGCCAAGGAGGCCAGCGACGCCAAGCTCGCCGGCGTCGCGGTGGCCGCCGCCCGCTTCGGGGCCACTCTCCGCGAGTAGCGCGGGCTGGCGCCCGCTCCGCGCGCCGAGTGTCGCCCGTTCTGCCGAGAGTCACCGCCCGGGCGGCGATTATCTGCGCGAACGGCGATTCTCGGCGCGCGGGACGGCGCGCTAAGTTGGGAACATGTCTTTTTCGGTGGCGGTGGCAGGTGCGAGTGGCTACGCGGGCGGTGAATTGTTGCGTCTGCTCGCCGGGCACCCCGACTTCGAGGTGCGCACGGTCACGGCGCACAGCACTGCCGGGCGGCGTCTGATCGACGCCCAGCCGCACCTGCGCTCGCTCGCGCACCTCACCCTGGTCGACACGACGCCCGAAACCCTCGCCGGGCACGATGTGGTGTTCCTCGCCCTGCCCCATGGGGCATCCGGTGCCCTCACCGCGCACCTTTCCGCCGACACGCTCGTCGTGGACTGCGGTGCCGACCACCGGCTCGAAAGTGAGAGCGACTGGGCGGCGTTCTACGGGGGCGACTACTTCGGCGCCTGGACCTACGGCGTGCCCGAGCTCCCGGTGGCCGGCGGCACGCAGCGCTCCCGGTTGGCCGGCTCCCGGCGCGTCGCCGCCCCCGGCTGCAACGCGAGCACGGTGGCGTTGGCGCTGGCGCCGGGCATCCGTGCCGGGGTGATCGAGCCCGAAGACTTGGCCGCAGTGCTCGCGGTCGGACCCTCCGGCGCCGGCAAGAGCCTGACGCTGCCGAACCTCGCAAGCGAGATCCTCGGCTCCGCGAACCCCTACGCGGTCGGCGGCGTGCACCGCCATATCCCCGAAATCCAGCAGAGCCTGCGCTGGGCCGGGGCCTCGAACCCGACCATCTCATTCACCCCGGTGATCGTGCCGATGTCGCGGGGCATCCTCTGCACCGCGACGGCCCGTCTCGTGCCCGGTACATCCGGCGCCGCGGTGCGCGCCGCCTGGGAAGCGACCTACGCCGACGAACCGTTCGTGCATGTGCTGCCGGAGGGCCGATTCCCGCGCACGAGCGATGTGCTCGGCGCCAACACCGCGCTGATCGGCCTCGCCGTCGACGAGGCCGTGGGCCGCGTCGTGACGATCACCGCCGTCGACAATCTCACCAAGGGCACCGCCGGTGCCGCCATCCAGTCCGCCAACCTGGCGCTGGGACTGCCCGAAACCACGGGCCTGAGCACGAATGGAGTTGCCCCATGAGTGTCACCGCCCCCGCCGGGTTTGCCGCTGCCGGAGTCACGGCCGGCCTGAAACAGTCCGGCGGGCTCGACCTCGCCGTCGTGCAGAACCTCGGCCCGCTCACCAGCGCGGCCAGCGTTTTCACCAGTAACCGGTGCAAGGCGAACCCGGTGCTCTGGAGCGAGCAGGTCATGAAGGGCGGCCGGGTCAAGGCCGTCGTGCTCAACTCGGGCGGCGCGAACTGCTACACCGGCAGCATCGGCTTCCAGACCACGCACGCCACCGCCGAGGCCATCGCCGACCGCTTGGAGATCTCCGCCGGCGAGGTGCTGGTCTGTTCCACCGGCCTGATCGGCGAACAGCTCGACCTCGGCACGATCACCGCCGGCGTGTGGGACGCGACCCTCGCGCTGCAGGGTGAGAAGGCCACCTCCGACGCCGCCGGCCTGGCCGCGGCTCAGGCGATCATGACCACCGACACCACACCCAAGCAGACCGTGCTCGTTTCCGACACCGGCTGGACCATCGGCGGCATGGCCAAGGGCGCCGGCATGCTCGCGCCTGGCCTGGCCACCATGCTCGTGGTGCTGACCACCGACGCCGTGCTCGACTCCGAGCAGCTGGACGTGGCCCTCCGTCAGGCCACCCGGGTCACGTTCGACCGCCTCGACTCAGACGGCTGCATGTCCACCAACGACACTGTCACCCTCCTCGGCTCCGGGGCGAGCGGGGTCACCGCCGACCTGGCCGAATTCACGGATGCCCTCATCGCCATCTGCCAGGACCTCACCCTGCAGCTGCAGGCCGACGCCGAAGGGTCCGCCCACGACGTCGCCATCACGGTGCGGCACGCCGGCACCGAGGCCGACGCCGTCATGGTCGCCCGCGCGGTCTCCCGCAGCAACTTGTTCAAGACCGCGATCTTCGGCAACGACCCGAATTGGGGCCGCGTGCTCGCGGCGGTCGGTACGACGGATGCCGCCTTCGACCCCTACGGCATCGACGTCGCCATCAACGGCGTGCAGGTCTGCACCGCGGGGGAACCCGATCAGCCGCGCGAGCTCGTCGACCTGACCCCCCGCTCGGTCTCCGTACTGATCGACCTGCACGAGGGCGACGAGACGGCCACCATCTGGACCAACGACCTCACCCACGCCTACGTCGAAGAGAACAGCGCGTACTCGAGTTGAACCCGGTCCACGAAACCCCCGGCGACGAGACGACCCCCGGCGACGCGAGGAACAGCCGGGCGGCGGCAGCCGTCAAGGCCGCCACGCTGATTGAGTCGCTGCCCTGGCTCAAGCGGTTCCACGACCAGATCATCGTGGTCAAGTTCGGCGGCAACGCCATGGTCAGCGAGGCGCTGCAGCGCGCGTTCGCCGAAGACATGGTGTACCTGCGTTATGCCGGCATCCGCCCCGTCGTCGTGCACGGCGGCGGCCCGCAGATCTCCGCGATGCTCGACCGCCTCGGCATCGAGAGCGAGTTCCGCGGCGGCTACCGGGTGACCACGCCCGAGGCGATGGACGTCGTGCGGATGGTGCTCACCGGCCAGATCAACCGTGAGCTCGTCAGCCGCATCAACCAGCACGGCCCGCTCTCCGCCGGGCTGTCCGGCGAGGACGCCGGGCTGTTTCAGGGCCGTCGCCGCGGCACCGTCATCGACGGCGACGAGGTCGACCTCGGCCTCGTCGGCGACGTGATCGGCGTCGACCCCGAGGCCGTGCTCGCCCAGCTCGCCGCCGGCCGCATACCGGTCGTCTCCTCGATCGCACCCGACACGGATGTCCCGGGCCAGTCCCTGAACATCAACGCCGACGCCGCCGCCGCCGCCCTCGCGGTCGCGCTCGGCGCCGCCAAACTGGTCATCCTGACCGATGTCGCGGGGCTGTACAGCGACTGGCCCAACCGCGACTCGCTGGTGTCGGTCATCGACGTGGACTCGCTTCGCTCCCTGCTGCCGGGCCTCGAGTCGGGAATGATCCCCAAGATGACGGCCTGCCTCGACGCGGTCGAGGGTGGCGTCGCGAAGGCGGCCATCATCGACGGCCGGGTACCACACTCGATCCTGCTCGAGGTCTTCACCGGCAGCGGGATTGGAACCGAAGTGGTCCCGGCATGAGCGACACGCACCCAGAATCGAGCACTGCACAGATGGCCGACTCCGGCACCCCCGACTGGCGCGAGCGTTTCAGTGCCGCCATGATGCACACGATCGCACCGCCGCTGGCGATGCTCGTGCGCGGGAAGGGGTGCTACGTCTGGGACGACGAGGGAACGAAGTACCTCGACTTCCTCGCCGGAATCGCCGTGAACTCGCTCGGCCACGCGCATCCGGCTCTCGTCGCCGCGGTCACCGACCAGGTCGGCCGGCTTGCCCACGTCTCGAACTACTTCGCGTCGCCACCGCAGCTGGAACTGGCCGAACGGCTCAAGCGCCTCACCGGTGCGGGACAGGCCGGCCGGGTCTACTTCTGCAATTCCGGCGCCGAGGCCAACGAGGCCGCATTCAAGCTGGCCCGACTGAACACCGACGGTGGCAGCCGGACCCGCATCCTCTCCCTGCACGACTCGTTCCACGGCCGCACGATGGGGGCTCTCGCCCTCTCCGGCAAGCCGGCCATGCGCGAGCCGTTCCTGCCGGTCCCCGAGGGGGTCGAGCACATCCACGCCACGCTCGAGGGGCTGGACGCCGCGATCGACGAGACCGTCGCCGCCCTCTTTCTCGAGCCCGTGCAGGGCGAGGCCGGGGTGGTCGACCTGCCCGCTGGGTTCCTGCGCCGCGCCCGCGAACTGTGCACCCGAAACGGCGTGCTGCTCATCCTCGACGAGGTGCAGACCGGCGCCGGCCGCACCGGCGAGTGGTTCGCCTACCAGTACGACGGAATCCAGCCGGATGCGCTCACGCTGGCGAAGGGGATCGGCGGCGGCCTGCCCATCGGCGCCCTCATCACCTTCGGGGCGGCGTCGGAGCTGTTCCAGCGCGGCCAGCACGGCTCGACCTATGCCGGCAACCCGCTCGTCACGGCCGCCGCCAACGCCGTGCTCGGCGCCATCGAGGCCGACGGCCTGGTCGCCAACGCCGCGCGGCGCGGCGAGCAGCTGCGGGAGATCCTCGCCGGTTTCGGTTCCCCCCTCATCGGCGAGGTGCGCGGCCGCGGGCTCCTGCTCGGTGTCGGGCTGACCGAACCGGTCGCCACCCGCCTGGCGGCCGCGGCCCAGAGCAACGGCTTGATCGTGAACGCCGCAAACGAGTCCACCATCCGTCTGGCCCCGCCCCTCATCGTCGGCGACGACGAACTGGCCGACTTCGAGCGCCGATTCGGGCTCGCTCTGACCAGCCTCTAGAGTTGAACGATCTATTCCCCAGAAGCGAAAGTGACACCGTGACCCGCCATTTCCTGCGCGACGACGACATCTCACCGGCCGAACAGGCCGAGATCCTCGACCTTGCCCTGGAACTCAAGCGTGACCGATTCGCGGTCAAGCCTCTGGCCGGCCCGCAGACCGTGGCTGTCATCTTCGACAAGTCATCGACCCGCACCCGGGTCTCCTTCGCCGTGGGGATCGCCGACCTCGGCGGCAGCCCGCTGATCATCAGCACGGCGAACAGCCAGCTCGGTGGCAAGGAAACCGCCTCCGACACGGCCCGCGTGCTCGAGCGCCAGGTGGCCGCGATCGTCTGGCGCACCTACGGCCAGGCCGGACTCGAGGAGATGGCCCTCGGCACCACGGTGCCCGTCGTCAATGCGCTGTCCGATGACTTCCACCCCTGCCAATTGCTCGCCGACCTGCTCACCATCCGTGAGCACCGCGGCGACCTGGCCGGTCAGACCCTCGCGTTCCTCGGCGACGGCGCCTGCAATATGGGCCAGTCCTACCTGCTCGCCGGCGCGACCGCGGGCATGCACGTGCGCATCGCCTCCCCGGTCGGGTACGCGCCCACCGATGCGGTCGTTGCGGACGCCGCGGCGATCGCCCTGCGCACCGGCGGCTCCGTGGAGCTCTTCACCGACCCGGGCGCGGCCGTCACCGGCGTCGACGTGGTCGTCACCGACACCTGGGTGTCGATGGGCAAGGAAGAGGAGAAGGCCACCCGCCTGGGTGACCTCAGTCGCTACCGTGTGGACACCGCCCTGATGGCGCTCGCGAAGCCCGACGCGCACTTCCTGCATTGTCTGCCGGCTGACCGAGGTTACGAGGTGACCGCCGACGTCATCGACGGCGAGCAGAGCATCATCTGGGACGAGGCAGAAAATCGCCTGCATGCCCAGAAGGCGCTGCTCGTCTGGCTGCTCACCCACAACAGCGCCTAACGCCCCGGCGGGCGTCAGAGCGTGACCGTAAACTTGAACAGATCGAATTTTTAGGGAGAACCATGGCTGAACGCGTTGTGCTGGCATATTCGGGCGGACTCGATACCTCGGTTGGCATCGGCTGGCTGAAGGACGCGACCGGCAAAGAGGTCGTGGCCCTCGCCATCGACGTGGGACAGAGCGGCGAGGATATGGACGTCATCCGCCAGCGCGCCCTGGACTGCGGTGCCGTCGAGTCCATCGTCGTCGACGCGAAGGACGAGTTCGCCAGCGATTACGTCGTGCCGGCCCTCAAGGCCAACGCGCTCTACCAGAAGCGTTATCCGCTGGTCTCCGCGCTCAGCCGCCCGCTGATCGCCAAGTACCTCGCCTCCACGGCCAAGGAGCTCGGCGCGAACAGCGTCGCGCACGGCTGCACCGGCAAGGGCAACGACCAGGTGCGCTTCGAGGCCGCCGTCGCCGCCCTCGCGCCCGAGCTCACCTCGCTCGCCCCGGTGCGCGACTTCGCCCTCACCCGGGACAAAGCCATCGAATACGCGGCGCTGCACAACCTGCCCATCGCACAGTCGAAGAAGAGCCCCTACTCGATCGACCAGAACGTCTACGGCCGTGCGGTCGAGACCGGCTTCCTCGAAGACCCGTGGAACGCCCCGATCGAAGACCTCTACACCTACACGCAGGACCCGGCCGTGACTCGCGAGCCCACCGAGGTCGTCATCAGCTTCGACCAGGGTGTTCCCGTCGCGATCGACGGCGTCGCCGTCACGCCGCTGCGGGCCATCGAAATGATGAACCTCCTCGCCGGCAACCAGGGCGTCGGACGCATCGACATCGTCGAGGACCGCCTCGTCGGCATCAAGAGCCGCGAGGTCTACGAGGCCCCCGCCGGCATCGCCCTGATCGCCGCGCACGAAGAGCTCGAGAACATGACCGTCGAACGCGACCTGGCCCGCTACAAGCGCTCGGTCGAATCGAAGTGGGCGGAACTCGTCTACGACGGCCTCTGGTTCTCCGGCCTCAAGCGGGCCCTCGACGTGTTCATCGATGAGACGCAGAAGCACGTGACCGGCGACATCCGTTTGAAGATGCACGCCGGCTCCGCCGTCGTCACCGGGCGGAAGTCGTCGAAGAGCCTCTACGACTTCAACCTCGCCACCTACGACACCGGGGACACTTTCGACCAGTCCATGGCCAAGGGTTTTATCGAGCTGTGGTCGCTGCCGAGCAAGATCTCGGCTCGCCGCGACCTCGCCGGCAAGTAGGGTCGACGTGGCTGGCGACAAGGACACGACCGAGAACCGCGCGGGCAAGGCGGGCGCCCTCTGGGGCGGCCGCTTCGCCGGGGGACCGTCACCGGAATTGGCGAAGCTGAGCAAGTCGACCCAGTTCGACTGGCCGCTGGCTCCCTACGACATCCGCGGCTCCCAGGCCCACGCGCGGGCCCTGGCCGCGGCCGGTTACCTGACGGAACCGGAACTTGTCGCCATGATCGCCGGCCTCGACACCCTGATGCAGGCCGTGCTCGACGAGGGCTTCCTGCCGGAAGAATCCGACGAGGATGTGCATTCGGCCCTGGAACGAGGCCTGATCGACATCGTCGGCGTCGAACTCGGCGGCAAGCTGCGCGCCGGCCGCAGCCGCAACGACCAGGTCGCCACCCTGGTGCGGATGCTGCTCCGCGACAAGGCGCAGGGGATCTCCGCCCACGTGATCGACCTGATCGACGCCCTGGCGTCGCAGGCCGAGGCGAACGCCGACGCCATCATGCCGGGCCGCACGCACCTGCAGCACGCCCAACCGGTGCTGCTTGCCCATCACCTGTTCGCGCACTGCTGGCCGCTCGTGCGCGACCTCGAGCGGTTCACCGACTGGAACACGCGCGCCGACTTCTCGCCCTATGGGTCGGGTGCCCTGGCCGGCAACACGCTCGGCCTCGACGCCAACCTGGTGGCGGCCGACCTCGGCTTCAGCGCCGTGGTCGAGAACTCGATCGACGGCACCGCGAGCCGCGACCTGGTCGCCGAGTTCGCGTACATCACCGCCCAGATCGGTATCGACCTGTCCCGTCTGGCCGAGGAGATCATCCTCTGGAATACCCGCGAGTTCGGTTTCGTCACCCTCGACGACTCCTACTCCACCGGCTCGTCGATCATGCCGCAGAAGAAGAACCCGGACATCGCCGAGCTGGCCCGCGGCAAGTCGGGGCGCCTGATCGGCAACCTGACCGGTCTGCTGACCACTCTCAAGGGGTTGCCGCTCGCCTACAACCGCGACCTGCAGGAAGACAAGGAGCCCGTCTTCGACTCGATCGAGACGCTCGAGGTGCTCCTGCCGGCCTTCAGCGGAATGATCGCGACCCTGACCTTCCACACCGAACGGATGGCCGAGCTCGCCCCCCAGGGATTCTCCCTGGCCACCGACGTCGCCGAGTGGCTCGTCAAGCAGCAGGTCACGTTCCGGGACGCGCACGAAATCACGGGTTCGCTGGTGAAGTTCGCGGAGCGGAACGGGCTCGACCTGCACGAGGTGGACGACGTCGCGCTGCTCGCGCTGTCGCCGCACCTCACGCCGGACGTGCGCGAGGTACTCACCATCACCGGTTCGGTGTCCCGCCGCGACGGCCAGGGCGGGACCGCCCCGGTGCGCGTGGCCGAGCAGCGCGCGGCGCTCGTCACCCGGGTGCGCGCGCTGGCAGCTGCGCTCGGCAGGTGACACTCGC
Source organism: Cryobacterium sp. TMT2-18-2 (assembly GCF_004402245.1). Classification (NCBI taxonomy): domain Bacteria; kingdom Bacillati; phylum Actinomycetota; class Actinomycetes; order Micrococcales; family Microbacteriaceae; genus Cryobacterium; species Cryobacterium sp. TMT2-18-2. The sequence continues at coordinate 4,086 of NZ_SOFU01000037.1, read as the reverse complement.
CGACGGCATCCTGGCGCGACCGGCGGTTGAGGTCGGGCCACGGTTGTTGGGCGCGCTGCTCGGCCGCGCCGGGGTGCGGCTGCGCATCACCGAGGTGGAGGCCTACCTCGGGCCGGGGCTCGACCCCGGCTCGCACGCCTTCCGTGGCCAGACCCGGAGGAACGCGTCGATGTTCGGCGCGAGCGGCCACCTCTACGCGTACTTCAGCTACGGCATGCACGTCTGTGCGAACATCGTCTGCTCGCCGGGCGGCGAGGCGTCCGCCGTGCTGCTGCGCGCCGGCGAGATCGTCGACGGTGTCGCCGAGGCACGGATGCGCCGCCCCACCTCACGCAGCGACCGCGACCTGGCGCGCGGCCCGGCCCGGCTCACGCTGGCGCTCGGCATCGGGCTGGGAGACGACGGTGCGAACCTCGGTGAGGCACCGTTCACGCTGACCCTGCCTCCCCAACCGGTCGCTTTCCGCAGCGGACCCCGCACCGGGGTGGGCGGAGCCGGCGGGGGAGCGGAGTATCCGTGGCGATTCTGGATCCCGGGCGACGCGTCGGTGTCGCCGTACCGGCGGCATCCGAAGCTGGGCGCTGAGCCCGACTCTCGCTAGCCCCGCGTCGTCGACAGGCGCGGGCCGTCACCGGGGCCCGCGCTGCGGCATCCGGCGTCACGCAATCACGGAGATTTTCGGGAAACGCGGGCTTCGGTGGCGTGCCGACCGGCGTGGCGCGAAAAACTCCGAGGTAACGTCAGCGCGATCGGCAGGGATGTCCCGGGTCGCGCGGGAGGTTCGGGTCTCCGGGGCCCGTCAAGCTCGACCGCCGACCGCCGACCGCCGACCGGCGCCTACGTCAGGGCGATCTGCACCAGGGCGGCGCACGCGCACGCCCAGATCAGGCTCGCCAGCGTGCCGATGATGAACCGCTCCCGGGCCTCGGCCGTGGCCAGCTCGGTGAACCGACCGACGCCCTTGATCGCCACGACGACCGCGATGGCTTCCGGGAAGCCCGCCAGGATCGCTCCGGCCACGGCGAGGCGCTCCAGGATTCCGATCATCAATCCACCGCGCAGCACCTCGTGCACGAAAGCGCCGTGCGTTCCGGCCGTCCCCTCAGCATCGGGTGCACCCGTGGCAGCCGGTGCAGCCGGTGCATCCGGCGCGCCGGCATCAACCCCGGACGCGCGGCCCGGCTCCGGCGTCACGGGCGCACCGCCGTTCTCGACCAGGATCCCGCCATGCTGGCCCTGGGGCACGGAGTTGTTCGTGGCCAGCCTCAGCGTAAGCAGCGCCGCCGGGCCGCCGCCGACCACGGCGAGACCGAGGGCCACCATGCCGAGGAGCACGCCCGACACGGTCGCGCCTCCGGGCGAGGGGAGGGCGGCGATCATCAGGGCCGCAGCGAGGGCGCCGCCGGAGATTGCGGCGAACTGAGGCTTCCGGCGCCGGAACGCGAGAATGGCGAAGACCAGCGATCCGGTGGTGACGACCAGAAGGGACAACCAGTAGAGGTAGGCAACGATCGGGAAGGACGAGGAGATCATGCGGCAGGGTCCGTTTCGGTCGTGGCGTGCTCGAGGTTCTCCAGCAGCCTAACGAGTGCGGGCTGGGCGGACTGGTCGACCCTCCAGAGGGCGACTCGGATGCGCTGGCTGACGGCGGCGGGGGAAACGCCGAGCTCGGCGGCGATCTCGACCTGGGACATCCCGCTCGCCAGCAGGTCGATGGCCGCCCAACCCTCCTGCGAGCGACGCTGGCGAAGGAGCAGCAGATTGGTGATGAGCGCTTCCACCCCGTCGGCGTCGAGCAGCGGAGCAGTACGGCCAGCAGTACGGCCAGCGGCCGGATCAACCTCGAGACTGAACCGGGCCTCGGCCTTCTTTGCCCGCGTCACGGCCGCGCGCGCCGCGACGAACGCACCGCCGGAGGCCTGCCGGGTTGTTTCTGGAAGAGGGGTGCGCACCTCGCCGATGCCGAGCCCGATGCTCCAATGGCCCGCGCGATGCAGTGAGAGAACGGCGGCAAGGGCCGAGCCGGCGTCGGGCAGCAGTAGCTGGATCTCATCGCCGGAGGTCTGGTCGGGCGGCAGCGTGAACGCCGGGCCGTACGCGGCCACGAGCTCGGCGATCATCTCGCCGGCCCGATCGCGATCGTTGCGGCTGTCGACCTGATCGGCTGTGATGACGAACATGGGCGGGTCCTCCGACGGAATTGGCGGGCTGATATGAAGCTTCCACGGTGAATCTACATTAATTCACCCTATAGGCTTAATATCTTCCGATCAAGGTGTGGTCCCGAATTCCCGGGCAGCGAGTCGGGCGCTGATATCCTTGACTCGTGTCAGATCCAGCCATCCTCACCCTGCAAGCCAACGACCCGACCTTTGACGACGTCTGGGAGGAGATCTCCTGGCGAGGCCTGGTGCAGGTGTCCACCGACACCACCGAACTGCGTGAGCTGCTCGCCGGCCCGCCGGTCACGTTCTACTGCGGCTTCGACCCGACCGCCCCGAGCCTGCACCTCGGCAACCTCGTGCAGCTGCTGCTCATGCGCCGGCTGCAACTGGCCGGGCATAAGCCCCTCGGCCTGGTCGGCGGGTCCACCGGACTGATCGGTGACCCGCGCCCCACGGCCGAACGTACCCTGAACTCTCGGGATGTCGTCGGCGAGTGGGTGGGCTACCTCCAGGCCCAGGTCTCGCGCTTTCTGAGCTCGGAGGGCGACAACGCCGTCACCCTGGTGAACAACCTGGACTGGACCGCCCCGCTCAGCGCCATCGACTTCCTGCGCGACATCGGCAAGTACTTCCGGGTCGGCAGCATGCTCAAGAAGGATGCCGTGAGCGCCCGGCTGAATTCCGACGCCGGCATCAGCTACACCGAGTTCAGTTACCAGGTACTGCAGGGGATGGACTTCCTCGAGCTCTTCCGCACGTCCGGCTGCGTGCTGCAGACCGGAGGTAGCGACCAGTGGGGCAACCTCACCAGCGGTATCGACCTCATCCGCAAGGCGGAGGGGAAGGGCGCCCACGCCATCGGCACCCCGTTGATCACCAACAGTGACGGCACCAAATTCGGCAAGAGCGAGGGCAACGCGGTCTGGCTCGACCCCACCCTCACCAGCCCGTACGCGTTCTACCAGTTCTGGCTCAACACCGACGATGCCGATGTCATCAACCGGCTGAAGGTGTTCACCTTCCTCACCCGGGCCGACATCGAGGAGCTCGAGAGTGCCGTGGCGACCGAACCGTTCAAACGCCTCGCCCAGCGCACGCTCGCCGTGTCGGTGACAAGCCTCGTTCACGGGCGTGCCGCAACGGATGCCGCCATCCAGGCCGCGCATGCCCTCTTCGGCCAGGGTGAACTCTCCGATCTCGACGAAGCCACCCTCGAAGCCGCCCTGCGGGAACTCCCGAACACCACCACCGCCCCGCACGCCCCCGTGGTGCAGCTGCTGGTCGACACCGGACTCAGCATGAGTCTGAGCGAAGCCCGCCGTGCCATCAGCCAGGGTGGGGTCTACCTCAACAACGTGAAGGTGCTGAGCGACGACCAAACCATCGAGGGGGCCGTTCTTCCCGGGGGAGTCGCCGTGCTCCGCCGCGGGAAGAAGACCCTGGCCGGCGTTTTCGTCGTCTGATTCAGAGCCGGATACCGCCCGGTCGTTCCGCCCANCGCCCGGGCGGTTGCTGGTTTTGACGGCCCGGTGTGACGGCCGTAATGTATTCAAACGTACCCCACAGGTGCGGAAAGCCGCAGAGCTTCCCGGCCTCATGTGGAACCACAGTTTTAGCTTCGTCTCATGCTTGTTCCTGTTTCAGGTGAGTGTGGGGGAGGCCTAAGATGGTAACTCTCTCCGGCTGCGTGTCTGGTCTGGTGGGTGGTTGTTCGAGTCGCTTTGGCGCACTCGGAATCGGCTGCTTTCCGTGATTTGACAGGGTGTGGCCGGGCAGCTAAGTTATACAAGTTGCCTCGAAGCGACAGCCCGTTATGGGGCTTGAAGTCGAGTGCGTCCGATCCTTGAGAACTCAACAGCGTGCACAATGTCAAATGCCAAAAACCTCGTGGTTTGGATCCGTTTCTAGCGGTGAAGGATCA
>NZ_SOFU01000011.1:0-9039 GCF_004402245.1 Cryobacterium sp. TMT2-18-2 | reverse complement strand
CCTTTGTGAGTTCTTTGATCGGTACTCACTGACCATCCCACGGTGGCTCTTCACGTTGACGAAGCAACACTCAAGAGCGGGAAACCACACCACTCACAGGGACGTAACCGCCACTAAAGCTGCGGCCCTAATACCGGCGGGTGATCGCGGGCACTTCGCGGTCGGTGTGTCCCGCGCGACAGGAACCGTTCATCATCCATGCCGAAGCGGCACCGATGCTTGAATATTTGCGATTCTGGGGGCCAGCGTTATGCCCGGGCGCCGGTCGTCCGGACAGGCAGGGTGGCGTTTCGTGGAGCGGTGACCTAGATTTTAATCTGCCGCGGAATTCTGCGCAGGGCTGCACATCGATATTCTCTCGGCGGCATTCGAACGAGGAGGTTCGCGGTGGGATACAACGTTGCGCAGAAACTAATTGCTTCTCACCTGCTCAGCGGGGAGATGACGCCGGGGTCCGAGATCGGTCTGCGCATCGATCAGACCCTTACTCAGGATGCAACGGGAACTCTCGTCATGCTGGAACTGGAAGCGCTCGGCCTGGATCGGGCCCGCACCGAAGTGTCCGTGCAATACGTCGACCACAACCTGCTCCAATCCGACAGCAAGAACGCCGAGGACCACGACTTTCTCAGGTCAGCCTGCCAGCGCTTCGGTCTGTGGTTCTCCAAGGCCGGAAACGGCGTCTCGCACCCCACGCATATGCAGCGCTTCGGCATTCCCGGCAAGACAATGGTCGGCTCGGACAGCCACACCCCCGCTGCGGGTTCGCTCGGCATGCTGGCTATCGGGGTGGGCGGCATCGAAGTGGCTCTCGCGATCGCCGGAGAGCCGCTTTACATTCGTATGCCTGAAATCTGGGGCGTGCACCTCACTGGCCAGCTTCCGCCGTGGACGAGCGCCAAAGACGTCATTCTCGAGATGCTGCGCCGTCACGGCGTCAAGGGCGGGGTGAATCGCATTGTCGAGTACTACGGCACGGGCCTGATGAACCTCACCGCGATGGACCGGCACGTGATCGCCAACATGGGCGCCGAACTGGGGGCTACGACCACGGTATTCCCGGCCGATGAACAGGTGAGAACGTTCCTGAAGGCCGAACAACGTGAGGGTGACTTCGTTCCGCTGCTCGCCGATGCGGATGCAACCTACGACGTGAACGAAGAGATTGATCTGTCGACGATCGTGCCGCTGATCGCGCTACCCAGCTCCCCAGGCAACGTCGTACCGGTGAGCGAAGTCGCCGGTCGCCCGGTTGCGCAGGTCGTCATCGGCTCCTCGGCCAACCCAGGGCTGCGCGACTTCGCGATCGTCGGCGCTATCGTCAAGGGACGCCAATCCCACACGGGAGTCTCCTTCGACGTCAATCCGAGCTCCCGGCAGATTTTGCAGGATTTGACCCGCATGGGATCCACCCTGGACTTGATCAGTGCCGGTGCGCGGCTACACCAGTCGGGGTGTATGGGCTGCATTGGAATGGGTCAGGCCCCCGCGAACGGCAGCATCAGCCTGCGCACGATGCCGCGGAACTTTCCCGGTCGCTCAGGCACCAAGGAAGATTCCGTCTACCTGTGTTCACCGGAAACGGCCGCTGCGGCCCTTCTCACCGGAAAGATCACCGACCCACGCGACTTGGAAGAACTGTTCGCCCTGACCTATCCCAGGCTGGAATTACCAGCGACGTCGAGCGTCAACCTGGCCATGCTCGAGGCGCCATTACCCATCGAAGAGGCGCTGAAGGTTGCCCTGGTCAAGGGCGACAACATCTCGTCGCTACCCATGTTCACTCCGCTGGCCGATAGCATCGCGGCACCGGTCATTCTCAAGGTGGGCGATGACATTTCAACGGATGAGATCCTGCCGGCCGGCGCGCGGGTGCTGCCTTACCGCAGCAACATTCCCAAGCTCGCCCGATTCACCTTCGACCAAGTCGATGAGTCCTACACGACTCGCGCGGAGGTTACGCGCGAGGCGACCGGACACATCATCGTCGCCGGCGCTAATTACGGGCAGGGCTCCTCACGCGAACACGCCGCCATCACTCCGCGTTTCCTGGGCTTGCGCGCGGTGCTCGCCGTGTCGTTCGCCCGGATCCACTGGCAGAATCTTGCCAACTTCGGTGTGCTCGCGCTCGAATTCGTGAATCCGTCCGATCATGATCGAGTGCAGCGCGACGACGTGCTCGTGCTCACCGGCATTCGCGATTCCCTGGCTGCCGGCACCGAGATCACCGTGCACAATGAGACTCGCAAGGAGGACTACCCCGCCCGGCAGAACTTCTCACAGCGGCAGATCAACATGCTGCTCGCGGGGGGACTCATTGCCTGGCTGAACGAGAGGAGCGCGAACACGGCCCGCGATCGAGACTGAACCGTGCCGTTTGCAGGCCCGTCCCCAGCGGGCCCGACAGCGTGATCTGGATTTGATGACCCGGTTGTCCTAGGCTCAAAGTCATCTCTTCGTGAAGGGAGCCCTGCCACTGTGACGTACGTTATTGCTCTTCCCTGCGTCGATGTGAAAGATCGGGCCTGCATCGAAGAATGCCCGGTCGACTGTATTTATGAGGGCGAACGGATGCTCTACATCCACCCCGATGAGTGCATCGACTGCGGTGCCTGTGAACCGGTATGTCCAGTCGAGGCGATCTACTACGAGGATGACGTGCCGGAGCACTGGGCCGATTACTATAAGGCTAACGTCGAATTCTTCGACGACATCGGCTCCCCGGGCGGGGCCGCCAAGGTGGGCACATTTGCCAAGGATCACCCCTTGATTGCTGTACTACCGCCGCAGGCTGCCGCCTGAGGAACCCCTTTCTCGATCGTGCGCCCCCCGAACTCCTATGGGTCATCGATTTGGGGAACTCATCACCGAGTCTTTGCCACCGTGAACAGTACCGCCGCGTCTTCTACTGCTTCGAGTGCGTGTCGACCCTCCGGCACGATCAGCAGATCGCCCGGTGAGCCACTCCAGGAGTTCACACCCGAGATGAGGACGACGCGTCCGTGCAGCACGAAAAAGGTCGCGTCACCGGGATTCTCATGCGCATCCAACTTGGCGCCCGCACGCAAGGCGATCACAGTCTGGCGGAGCGTGCGTTCGCTGCCTCCATACACGGTCTTCGCACTTCGGCCGCTGCTGACCTGCCGGGCATGATCCAGCTCGTGACGCACAAGAGCAGTCAACGACGACTTCATCATGAGGCACCTCTCTTCGCGCGGCACTGCGCTTGCTGATGTGATCCCCAGCATACTGTCGCCTCCAGACATTCCCATGTCGCGAGCACGGCTACAGAAACCGAACCCTCCGCCCCTTCTGTGATTAGATCGACCAGGCGAACCGGAACTTCTCTGGCAGTTGGTCGGCGTCGGCCGACCCGTAGTGATCGAGTTCCCAGCGTCGAACTGCAAGCACGGCCTGGATGATCTGAGGGCCGAGAATGTAAGCAGCGAGTTCGGAAGCGGCGAGAGCATCGAGCGTTGCTCCCAGAGCGGAGGGAAGCAGCACCGTCGCCGAGGCGAGTTGCTGCTCTTCGGTCTGGTCGGCCGGATTCGCGGTGACCTCCGCTGGAAGCACCGTCGATGACCGGATGCCCTCGAGCGCGGCGCCGAGGATGACCGCGGTCGTCAGGTAAGGGTTCGACGACGGATCGACAATCTTGATTTCGACGTTGGCGCCTTGCGGATTGCCGCGGGTGGCTTCGAGGAAACGAACCGCCGCCCCGCGATTCTCCCGACCCCAGCAGGCATATGCGCCCGAAAAGAGTCGGGGGCGCAACCGCGCCCCCGAGAGGATCGATCCGCCGAGAACGCCCTGGATACCGGGGAGTGCGGCGATCACCCCGGCGATGGAAGACGCTCCATCGGTGGTCATGCCATGGGGTCCGTCGCCGCCGGAGAAGAGAGGTTCACCATTGCGGCTGAACGAGTAATGGACGTGCGCCGCATTCCCGCCGCCCCCGCTGATAGGGAAGGGAGAGAATGATACCCGCAGGTTGTGTTTGCGCGCCAGCCTCCCGGTGATCAGGCGGGCGAGAACTACCTCGTCGGCCGCCTGAAGTGGTGTGGCCGGTGGCAGCGAGAACTCGACCGTGGAGGCAAAGAACTTGGCGTGTAGTTGCTCGAGCGGGATTCCGGCGGCGGCGGTGGCGGATAGCAATTCGGTGATGAAGGCCTCGTGGTCGAGTACCGGACCGAGACCGTACGGTGTCCAGCCCGCGCGTGGGAGCGGGGTTCCGTCCGCGGCGGTGATGGTGAACTCGATCTCGTGCCCCACGAGCGCCTCAAGCCCGGCTTCCTCGATGTCGTGTTGGATGCGGCGAAGCCGCCCCCGCGGATCGATGGCGAGTGGTGCGCCGTTCTGGTCGAAGATCTCCGTTGGAGCCCAAGCGAGACCTCCATCGAGGATTCGGAGAGCGTCGAGATCGAGTCTCAGTCTCATATCGCCGACGACGCCGAGGTCGGGTGTCAATGCAATGCCACCGTCGATGCAGAAGATGTTCCACACCGGCGGGGCGCCGAGACCGGATGAAGCGAACGTCGCCAGTCGATCAACCGGGATGGTTTTGGCCAGGTAGATGCCGGCTGGGTTCGCCAGCGTTCCTACGATGATGCCGACGCCGGCTTCGGAGAGCCGTTCGGCCACCTCGCCGATCCGGCAGTCGCTGAACTCGGGGAGAATAGACTCTGTCGCCATACCGACATGCTGGCAGGACTGAGCGTTGTTAGGAAACTCGCATTGACATCCGGCCACGGGTCCCAACGGGTGAGTGAGTGCTGGTCGGGACCTGGCGCACAGAGGGAAGGATAAACGCGGCGATGATCTGCCGCCGGAGTTCGCGGGGCCGGGAGCGCGCACGACGCTCTGACTGCCCGCCCAGCAACCTACAAACCCGGCGGAACCGCTCATCGTTCGCCGGGGTCAAAGGCGGTCAGGACGGCGGCAACAGGTAGCCGCGCAGGAACTCATCGAATGCGGCGGGCATGTCGACGCTCCCGTCGATGTCGACTGCGCGCATCTGTCTCTTGAACTGAGTGCTTCAGAACCGGCGGATACAAGGCACTGACACCTGCTCTGGAGCGACGCGGGCATAGATCTCAATGCGCCAAATAGTGTTCACAGAACGCCGCCACAGAGCGCCAAAAGTCACAATTCCGGTCAATTCCGGCGTCGTGAGACGCCCTATATCCGTAGGGTTTCGAGACAGCGACGTCGCCACGCACGCTGTCTTGAGCCGCTCAACGAAGCCTTGTCACCTCCTAGAACGGGCCGGCGACAGCAGGTTCGACCACGGGAGTGGAGAGGTGCCCAAAGATGACGGCGAAAAGCAAGTTCAGCTCTTGGGTGACTCCGTCTGCATCCGCCCCGTGACGTTCTCGGAATTGGTCAAGGGTCTTTGTGGCCTCTCGGAATCTACCTGCGGCCAGAACCTTGTCTGGTCCGAGAGATGGCACACCGTAGTAGGACTCAAGGGCTCCGCGTTCGAGAATATGTGCCCCGGAGGCGTGCAGCTGCACATTGAGTTTTCGTTTTTCGACCGCGATGTCGCCTGTGCCGTTCGACAACACTGTTAAACGCTCTCGGCCACGCGACAGGTCGAATAGTTGACCCAGGAGTCCTTCGAGAGTCTGGAGGTCTCCCCGCTCCGGGAATTCGTCAAGCTCGTCGAAGTCATTCTGCGCCTCAACCCATAGCTCGCGGGCGCTGGCCTTACGCTTGAAACTATCCACCGCCTTGCCGGACAGAGGCGCTGGTTCGGATGCCAGCAGGCATTCGACATCCTCAAGGATTCTCTGTCGCATCACGGCGGCTTGGTGGTCTTTCGAGACTTTGGTAAATCCGTCGAGTAGGACGTCCAAGTCGCCAATGGCAAATACCGGCACTTCAAAACGGCCGAAGAAATCTCGATAGCGCTGAATGCTGGATTTGCCACCCGTACGGACGAAGACCACTCCATGGTCCACGTGATTCCAGTCTTTATTCAGAAGTTGCGCAATATAGGGGGAGCACGACGGCGTCGCTGTCACCTTCAACCAGCACGATAGCGCGCGCAAACAACGCAGCTTCGTTGTTCTCGTGACAGATGAGTTGAAGCGCGTCTTTCTCGGACATGTTCGACCGTAGGTCCAAATCCACCACTTCAACTCCCGCAGGGGACTTTCGTAAACGAGCGAAAGTTGCTGTGGTGCTGGAGTTCAAGAAAACTAGAGAATGAGTCGTAACGAGCACCGGATGGTCGGTGGAAAATCTAACCAAGGTGTCGAACAGCTGGCGCTGAGCGCGAGGGTGCAGATACAGCTCCGGTTCCTCAAACAGGAGCAAATAGCTTGCGCGCGCGGCCGTGCTCTCATCAGCTTCGCGGAGCCCACTGTCTTTCAACGCGGTGTAGGCCCTCAAGATCGCAAAGGCCACAGTGCGCTTCAGCCCGTCTCCCTTGCTGGCTATAGAGCCACGGTGGCCGTCGTCAATGTCGATCTCAGCACTTCCTAGGATCGAACGCAGCTCAGGTGCTGGAACTCTAACTTCGAGACCGACACCGGGAAAGCTCTCGCGCACGAAGCCTTGAATCGTGCTTTCAATGAGCTTGACCTCATCGAGTCGGGCGTCGATCGTCTCTCCGCTATCATCCAGGTGCCGACTCAGCCGTTTATGAATGGACCGAAAGGATTTTTCGATGTCCTGAAACTCGTCGGAGACCGCATCGAGCAGGATTTTGAGCAGCTTCCCGAAGGTAGCCGTTTCTGAAGTCTTGGTTTCAGCGGTCGCGTCCTTGACGGCTTCGATATAAATGACTTCCGGCAACATTGGCCTGAGCGCGGCATCGATACCCGTCTTAAGCGGAACGACCCGTCGTTCCAGTTCTTCCGCGGGCAACTGGGTTATGAGGTCGGCTAGCTTGGCGCGGGCATCGACCATCGTGGCCTTCTCAGGGAGGAGCGCATTCATTTCAGGAAGGTGCTGAATAATCGCGGCGCGCAGGGCAGGGTTCTTTTTCCCGATCATGACTGCGTTCAGGGCATCTTCTGACCATCGCTCGTCGCGCGGTGCCTGAGCAAACGTCCGCAAGACGACTTTCTCACCTGGCGTAGCAATGCGAACGAGAGTGAGGGAACCTTCGACCAGCATCGCGGCGACTCGTGAGCGTTGTTCGTCGTCAGCTATACGGGCGAGGTCTGATTCAGTCACCTCGTCGAAATGAACTTCTACGCTCAAGGGCTTTGACGGATCGTAGAAATCCGAGGCATCGAGCTTCCCGGGCGGAGAACCCTTCAAGGCGAAGTGGAGGGCGTGCAGCACCGATGACTTGCCAGCGTTGTTTTCTCCGATGAGGCACCCGAACGACGAGAGCGATAGCTCCGTAGAGACGTGTGCACGGAAGTTCTTGATTTTGACGCTAGAAAGCCTCATAGCTTTTCCCCCATTGATCTTGGACTGAGACTAGCTGAGCACCTTCTTGACTGGCTCCCCCCAAGAGGCCCGACGCCTCCTCGGCGACGCCCGCTGACGAGAAATGCAGTGCGCGGGCTGCACCTTGTTTGTCCGAGTGTCTCGTATCCTGTGTGCCTCATGACCCATGGGATGTAAGACACTGACGACTGCTCCGGATCGACGTGGGCATACAGCTCAATGCGCCAAATAGCGATCACAGAACGCCGCCATAGGGCGCCATAAGTCACAAGCTGGGGGTCAGGAACTGGCCTTCTACATGCGGGCAGCTGCTAGATGCATCGACATTAGACGTGGCTGGCGGCTTCGGCGCGCTCACGGATGACCTCGAATATGTCCTCACGGTAGCGCGCCGAGGTCCGATGCTTCGTGCCGGCCTCCATCTCCTTCACGAGCTTCTCGATTGATTCGGCATGACGGAATCCACCCCCGGCAGCGAAGTAGGCCCTCAGCCAAGCAACGGTATCCACCGCGTAACCCTTCGCGGCAAAGGCGCGAACCAGTTGCACGACAGCGTCCTTTCCACGCCCGGAGCTGAGCCCGTTGTACTCCTCGTTGACCATCATTTCTGCTGCGGCGACCATGAGGGGATCAGCTGCAGGTACCTCCTCCTGTGTGTGAAGGTTGAGGGCGCAGAGTCCGTCCAGCCAGAGGCGAATGATGTCCCATGGCGACGAGATCAAGACAAAAAGCCGGGAGACCAGGCCGGCAGCGACTGCCGCACGAATCGCTTCCAACTCTCTCTGCTCGTAGGGGTGGAGCACGATGATGGCATGAGGGCGGGTTTCGTTTCCGGGTGTGAGATTTCGGAGCTCGCTGATGTTGACGACCGTGCGGTCACTCAAGTTGGGTGCGATGAATTCAGCAGCCTCAAGATCAGCACTACGGTCGTCTGCGTTGAACTTCCCAACATCGGCAACTGCGAATAGGTAAGGTGCTTCACCGACCCACCTTCGGATTGCAGCGCTCTGAGGAACCATGGCGGTTCCGTGCTGTGCCCAGTCTTCGCGGATCATATATGCGAGTTCAGTCATTGCCTCAGTATCGCGGGGACCACTGACCCTCAGTCTGTTCGTTTCTCTCGAGTCCTTCGGAATTTGTCAAGGTGAATGAGGCCAGCGTGAGTTTAGGCGGCTAGTTTCGGCTCCACGTTTTGAGCTTCGGCTGGCTTGTTGATCCAGGCCGCGTCGGGGGTGGCGAGGATCTTCGGGTCGCAGCCGGTGCTGAAGCGCTCGGGGTTCNTGAAGCGCTCGGGGTTCCGGGCGCGCGCGGTGGCGAGGGTCGCCGCCCGCTCGACGGCCTTGCCGGCGGCGAGGCCATAGTGGACGTCGGCAGGGGTGTTGAGCCCGATGCCCGTGTGCCGGTGGCTGTGGTTGTAGCCCTCGACGAAGGTGTTCATGAAGCGGCGGGCGTCGCCGAGGGTGCCGAAGCGTTCCGGGAACACGGGGGCGAATTTGAGGGTCTTGAACCACGCCTCTGAGTAGGGGTTGTCGTTGCTGACCCGGGGCCGGGAGTGCGACTTGGTGACCTCGAGATCTGAGAGGAGCGCGGCGACGGTCTTGCTCGTCATCGACGTGCCTCGGTCGGCGTGGACGA